>CAKTED010000204.1 GCA_934546725.1 uncultured Oscillospiraceae bacterium
GGGTAGCCCACACGCTCGACGAGGCCAAAGCGATCCAGCAGGAGAAGGGCGGCTTCATCAAGACCATGTGGTGCGGAAGCGTCGAGTGCGAGCAGCGCATGAAGGACGAGGCAGGAATGTCCTCCCGCTGCCGTCCCTACCGTCAGGAAAAGCTTGACGAACACTGCGCCATCTGCGGCGGCGAGGCCAGAGAGATGGTCATCTGGGGCGTAGCTTACTGATAAATTATTTCGCAGAAATGCAAAACAGCATAAAAAATACCGGGCAGTCTTCCGAAAAGAGGACTGCCCGGTATTTTTCACGGTCACAGAATGTCAAAGATATTCGTCTATCTTCCTCGAGCAGGCCACGGCGAGAGCACCGGGGCCGATGTGGCAGGAAACGCTGAGGGAAAGCGGGTCGCAATACGCCACCTCGCAGCCGAGTGCTTCGGATACGGCGGCGGAAAAATCACGCGCCACGTCGTAATTATCCGTGTGCGCCACAAAAACGCGAACGTTGCCGATGCCGCCGAAGCGTTCGTCAATGTCCCTGCGGATGGCGTCGAGCATGATGCCGCGCCCGAGCTTTTCGCTCCGCGCCTTTGCAAATGCGTCCAGCTTTTCGCCCTGAATCTGCAAAACGGGGCGAATGTGCAGTACCGTGGCGATGGCGGCCGCAGCGGGCGTTACGCGTCCGCCCTTTTTGAGGTATTTGAGCGAGTCGAGCATAATGTATATGCTTGACTCGAGCCTGACCTCCTCAAGTATCCGCTTTATCTCGGCGGCGCTTTTTCCGGCCTTCGCCAGCGCGAGAGCGTCCATCACGGATTGACGCTGAGTTACGGAAATGCGCTGGTTGTTCACGACCTGCACGCGTCCGTCGTAATCCGCCGAGAGAGAGACAGCCGTGTCGCAGGAGCCGGAAAGCCCGCTGGACATCGGGATATGCACAAGCGTGTCATAGTCCTTCAGAACGCTGTCCCAGAGATCGAGTACATTGCCGACGAGCGGCTGAGACGTGGAGATCTCCGCGCCGCCCGCGAGTTTTCTGTAAAACTCCTCCTGGGTGAGGTCAATGTCCTCTTAAAACGTTTCGTTATCTATCAGAAACGGCATCGGCAGAGTGAAAACGCCGAGCTCGCGGGAGAGAGCCTGAGTTATGCCGCTGTTGCTGTCGGTCACAATTGCAATTTTTTCAGACATTTATGTATATTATCCTTTCAATCAGTGCTGGATCACAGCGCTTCCGTGAAGCGGTTGAGTTCGTCAAAGCCGCCGTGCGGCCACGCTGAGATATCCGCGCCGCTTTTGTTTATCAGGCAGTCCGTGAGCAGAAAAACTCGCATTCCGAGAGTTTCGGCGACCATGTCCTCGCCGACGTCGTTGCCGACCATGAGGCATTCGCCCGCGTCGAGCCCGAGAGCGGCAAGAATGTCGGCGTAATAGCCGGGGTTCGGCTTGCAGCGGCGGGAATTTTCATACGTCGTGTAAAGCTCAAAATCGGACGGCTCAAGACCCGCCCAGCGAATGCGGCTTTCCGTGGCCACGGCGGGAAAGATCGGGTTCGTTGCAAGAACGACGCGCTTTCCGCGCTCCCTGAGCGCGTGAACGATGGCGGCAGCGGCCGGGTTGAAGCCGCAGGCGACCTGCGCCTTCTGAAAATCCGTGCGGTAATAGTCGTCAAATACAGGCCGGTCGGCAAGACCCTTTTCGCCGTATATTTCGCCGAAGCGCTGCCAGAAGGCCTCTTCGTTCGTGCGGGAGCCGTCGTTTTTCACCATGGCGGCGGTGCCTGACCACACGGCGTCAACGAGGGCCTTCGGTTCATAGCCGAGCGGCGTTACCCGCGCGGCGAGAAGTCTGAAATATGCCCCGGTAAAAGCCTCCTGATCCATCGGCAGCAGCGTGCCGTCAAGATCAAACAGGATCGTAGTTATCATCAGATAATCCTCCGTTCAGCCATTACAGTAAATGTTACTTTATTTTTCCCGTGAAGTCAAGCAGCTGGAGTAAATAAAAAAATCCGCACAGGGAACAAATGCCATGGCGGAAGAGTCTAAAGGACAGAAGGAATAATAAAGACGGAGAAAATAACAAAGGAGGTTATCGAAATGAAAGCAAAGCTTCGAGCGGCGAGCCTTTTGCTCATGGCAGCACTGCTTTTTGCGGGCTGCGGCGCAGCAGAAAAAAGCGCATCGCGCGATAACGGATACGACATGGATGCTGGAAATGGGTACGACTCATCGAGCAGCTATACTGCAGCCGGCTCATCGAGCGGCTATGCTGCGGCCGACGAATATTACCCCTATGATGAACCGGAGAACTACCTTGAAGAGCAGAAAAGCAACGGCGATATTTCCGGGATACTTGATTCCGCGGCAGGGACAACCGTGTCAAAATCGGAAAAAATGATTTACACGGCCTATGCCGAGCTGGAGACGCGCGAGTTTGACGATACGGTGCAGGGCGTTTACGACATGCTCGGGCGCTTCGGGGCTTATATCGAGAGCACATACATAACAGGCCGCGACTATGCCAGCGACTACTATGGCCATACCTCTGCCCGCTCGGCGAATTTTACCATCCGCGTGCCGGTGCAGAATTACAGCGAGATGGCCTCGAGCTTTTCTGCGCTGGGAAACGTAACAAGCTTTTCGAGCGATTCGCAGAATATAACGAGCCGGTTTGTTGATACGGAGGCTCGGCTGAAGGCGTATGAAACGGAGCGCGACCGCCTGCTCGAAATGCTTGCCTCCGCAGAAACCGTCCAGGATATGATAACGGTTGAAAGCCGCCTGTCCGATGTGGAGTACAGCATTGAAGCGCTTACGAGCACTCTGCGCAGCTGGCAGGATCAGGTGGATTATTCTACGATAAACCTGCATGTGAGCGAGGTGCGCACGTTTACGGAAAAGGTCGAGGAGCCGGACAGCTTCGGAGAGGAAATAGCTGCCGCGCTGAAAAAATCTGTAAACTGGCTCGGCGATACCGCCCGCGAGGGAGTGGTGCTGTTCGTCGGCGCGCTGCCGCTGCTTGCCGTTCCGGGCGTGATAGCGGTGATCATCATCATCGCTGTTAAGACTCGCAGATGGAAAAAGCGCGCCAGAATGGCCGCCGTGCAGCAGGAGAAGAAAGATTTACAGTAATTTAAAAAATGGCGTATTGCGTAAAGCCCCGCGAGAGAATATAATTGACGCATAAAGTAAGGGGCTGACGTAATGAACTGGTTTAGAAAATTCATGGCGGGGCGCTGCGGCCCGGATCAGCTGTCGTTTGCGCTGCTCATAGTTTCACTGCTCTTTGATCTTGCCGCCAATTTTACCCGTTTTATGCCGCTGCATCTGATATCGCTTGCGCTGCTCGTGTTCTGCTTTTACAGAATGCTCTCCAGAAATTTTGAAAAGCGCAGGCAGGAAAATCAGCGCTTTCTGGGTGTGTGGTATCGTATACGCAACTTCTTCCTGCGAAAGAAGGATAAGCTGCGGCAGAGCAAACAGTACCGCTTTTTCAAGTGTCCGAGCTGCCATAATAATCTCCGTGTGCCGAAGGGCAAGGGCAAAATATATGTAACC
>CAKTED010000205.1 GCA_934546725.1 uncultured Oscillospiraceae bacterium
GCAGGGTACGGTTATTTCTTGGGTCTCTTCGCGCCGTACTTGCTTCTGGCCTGCTTGCGGCCGTTGACGCCCTGCGTATCGAGGGAGCCGCGGATGATGTGGTATCTGACGCCGGGCAGGTCCTTAACACGGCCGCCTCTGATCATGACGATAGAGTGCTCCTGCAGGTTGTGGCCAACGCCGGGAATGTAAGCGGTCACCTCATAGCCGTTCGTCAGACGAACACGGGCTACCTTACGAAGAGCCGAGTTCGGCTTCTTGGGGGTAGAGGTTCTGACTGCGGTGCAGACGCCGCGCTTCTGAGGAGAGCTCAGATCCGTCTCCTTGTTCTTCAGGGTGTTAAGACCCTTCTGCAGAGCAGGAGATGTGGACTTGTAAGCGGCCTGCTGTCTTCCCTTTCTTACCAGCTGGTTAAAAGTAGGCATGTTTTTCCTCCTTTCACTGATTTTTGTATATTTTAAGCAGAAAAACGGTGTTTTATCCGCCCAAAATCACTCTTTTGCCAAAGGCGCGGCAGCGCATAGCTACCCCATGGCAACATCGATTAATTATAGCAGAGCTTTCCACTTTCGTCAACATAAATTTTTGTTTTCCGCGCAAAAATCCGCTGTCAGTCTGCGAGGCTTTTTTCACGCAAAGACGCCGGGGAACCGTCGCAAAATGCAGGCATTTTGCGAAAAGGCCTGCGCTGCGCTCTGCGCCTCGGCTGCACGCCTGCGGCGTGCAGCTCGACGCTCGCTCCGCGAGAGGTATTTTTCGTGACGTACAGAAGGTGAATTGCCCGCAGGGCAAGAGAAGCCCCTCTGGAGGGTGCCGCCGCGAAAAATGATCTTATTTTATTTCGCGTCTGCGGACGCGAAACTCTGCGAGGCTTTTTCACGCAAAGGCGCCGGGGCTTTTGCCCCGGCGCCCGGTCTGTACAAAAAGCTTATTCGTGGAAATTGGAGGAGATAAGCTCGGCCAGCGAATCCGCCGCCACCACCTCGTCCGGTCCCTCGGCGACAATGGTTATCTCCGTGCCCTGAACGATGCCCATGGACAAAACGCCCAGAAGGCTCTTCGCGTTCACGCGTCTGTGATCCTTTTCGACCCAAATGCTGCTTTTAAATTCGTTTGCCTTCTGAATGAAAAAAGTAGCGGGTCTTGCATGGAGACCGACCTCGTTGTTGATAACCGCAGTCTTTATATACACCACGACACACCCTTCCGTAATAATCATAAAGAACTTAACTGGTACACTATACTTTATCAAAGTCAAACGCGTTCGTCAATAGCCATTGTGCCGATTTAGGATAAAAAATACCAGTTCATGTCATTGAAATTCAACTATCGTAACGCCCGTTTCGCCCTCGCCGTAGCGGCCGAGACGGAAGGATTTCACATGCCGGTTCTGCTTCAGCGCGCGCTGAACGGCCGCCCGCAGCGCGCCCGTTCCCTTGCCGTGGATGATCGTTACGGTATTGAGCTTCGCCATCCAGGCGCTGTCCAGATAGCGCTCCATAACGCTCACGGCCTCGTCGCTCATCATGCCGCGCAGGTCTATTTCGGACTTTACGGGCGTATTGCGCAGCTTTGCGTCCACCTTTTCCATGTGCTTTTTCGTTTCGCTCTTCACGCCCTCAAGAAGCCGGACCTCATCCTCCCTGGCGCTTATTTTCATTATGCCCGCCTGAAGTGTAAGCGTTCTGTCCGGCGCGACGGATATCACCTCCGCGCGCGTGCCGAGCTTCAGTATCTCAACGACGTCTCCCGGCTTCACGGGCCGCGAGGACGGCGGCGGCGCGGTCTCCTCGTCCCTTGCGCCTATCGCGTTCTGCGCGTCGTTCAGTCTGCGGCGCAGCGCTGCCTTCGCGTCGTTGAGCTGCCGGGCGTTCTCCGCCTTCGCCTTATTTTTGCGCATCTCGCTCAGCTCGTTGAAAACCTCGTCCGAAAGGCGCTTCGCGTCGCGCAGGATGCGGTCCGCCTCCCGCTTTGCGACCGCTCCGGCGCGCTCGCGCTCCGCCTCCGCCTGTTTTTTCAGCTCCGCCGCCGCCTTTTCGGCCGTCTCGGCCTCCAGTCGCAGCCTCCTAGCCTCGTCAAGCTCATGCTCCAGCCGCTGCCGTTCCTGCTGGACCGCCGCGAGCATATCCTCAAAGTCAAGGCTGTCGGAATCAAGCCGCGTTTTCGCGTCGGCAATAATATCGTCGCGCAGCCCCAGGCGCTTTGATATCTCAAATGCGTTCGATTTGCCGGGAATGCCCATTATGAGCCGGTATGTCGGGCGCAGAGTCTCAACGTCAAACTCGCAGGAAGCGTTCATGACGCCCGGCGTGGTAGTTGCGTAAACCTTCAGCTCGGAATAATGCGTCGTTGTGGCCACTTTTGCTCCGCGTGCGCGGGCATTTTCGATAATTGATATCGCAAGCGCCGCGCCCTCGGCAGGGTCGGTTCCGGCGCAGAGTTCATCAAATAGGATGAGGCTGCTTTCGCCGCAGATATCGAGTATGCCGACGATGTTTTTCATATGCGAGGAAAAGGTGGAAAGCGACTGCTCGATGCTCTGCTCATCGCCGATATCCGCCAGAATCTCCGAAAATATCGGCAGCCTGCTGCCGTGCTCGGCGGGAATATGCAGGCCGCACTGCGCCATTGCGCAGAGGAGGCCGAGCGTTTTTATGCTCACGGTCTTGCCGCCGGTGTTCGGGCCGGTTATGACGAGTGTATCGCAGCCGTTTCCGATGGCGATATCTATCGGCACGGCAGTTTTCTGATCAAGCAGCGGATGACGCGCGCGGCGCAGCACCACCTCGCCGTCCCGCGATATCTCGGGCTCCGCGCATTTGAGCGCATAGGAAAGGCGCGCCTTCGCAAAGATGAGGTCAATCGACGTGAGCACGCCGAAGCTGCACGAAACGTCGTCCTCCGCCTCTGCGGCCAAGCCCGAGAGCTCGAGCAGGATGCGCTCTATCTCCTTCTTCTCCTTCGCCTCAAGCTCGCGTATCTCGTTATTCGCCTGAACGACCTGCATCGGCTCGATGAAGAGCGTTGCGCCGCTCGAGGAAATGTCGTGGACAAGGCCGGGCACACTGCCGCGATACTCCGCCTTGACGGGGATAACGTAGCGGTCCGAGCGCTGCGTTATTATCGGCTCCTGCAAAAGCTTCTGCGTGGTGCTCGAGCTTATCATGCGCTGGAGTATCTCGCGCACCCTTGCGTTCGCCACCTTTATATGCCTGCGGATATCCGCAAGCTCCGAGCTTGCCGTGTCCGCTATCTCCTCCTCGCTGACGATGGCGGTATTTATCCTGTCCTCAAGGCACCTGTTCGGCCGCAGCGCGCCGAACAGGCCGTAAAGCGAGGTTTTCGCCGCCTCTCCGCCATAGGCTGAAACGAGCCTTGAGCAGCGCAGAAGCGCCGCAATGTCCAGCAGCTCGCGGGGATTGAGCATTCCGCCGAGCTTCGCTCTGCCGACGGAGGCCGAAACGTCCCTTATGGCCGAAAGCGGCGGAGTGCCCTTATATGCTATGAGTTCCCTGGCGTCCCCGGTCTCGCGCTGGAG
>CAKTED010000206.1 GCA_934546725.1 uncultured Oscillospiraceae bacterium
GGTAGCGACAACGTACTGCTCTGCCCCTGACCGGGGGATTCCACGGGGTACTGGCGTACCCCTCTGAATGACGGAAATGGTGAGCCCTCGCGTCAACATTTTCCCCGCGCCCACGGCAGCGCGCGTACCACGCGATCACATAAGCATCACAATATAAATACATAATAACAGGAGGAGAGCCATGCGGCTTATAATTGGAGGAAAGGGACAGGGCAAGCGCGAATATGCTGCCGCCGCCTGGGGGCTTGCGGACGGCGACTTTGCCGAAACGCTCGAGGCGGCGAGGACGGCGCGGGCGCTTTACGCGGCGGAAAACGCCGTCGCGGCCTGCGTAAGAGCGGGCGAGAGCGCCGAGGAGCGCTTTTCGGAGCTTATCGACGCAAACCCGGAGCTTATCGTCATCTGCGACGAGCTGGGCTGCGGCGTCGTGCCGGTGGACGCCTTTGAGCGCGAGTGGCGCGAGCGCACGGGCCGCGTCTGCTGCATGCTGGCAAAGCGCGCGGAGAGCGTGGAGCGAGTGCTCTGCGGCCTTGCCATGCGCATAAAATAAGGAGGGCGGACGATGGAGCTTCTTCTTATCCGCCATTCCATAACGGCGGGAAACCTTGCCCGGCGCTACGTTGGCCGCACGGACGAGGGGCTTTGCCCGGAGGGCGAGAGACTGGCGCGGGAAAGCGCCGCCGGACTGCCAGAGCCGGAGCTTGTCTATTCAAGCCCCATGCTTCGCTGCCGCCAGACGGCCGAGCTGCTCTTCCCCGGCAGGGATATCACGGTCGTGGACGGGCTTCAGGAGACGGATTTCGGAAAATTTGAATATAAGACCTATGAGGAGCTGAAAAATGACGCGGATTACTGCGCCTGGCTCGACAGCGGCGGAAGCGCGCCCGTTCCCGGCGGCGAGAGCCGGGACGAGGCCGCCGAGCGCGTAATGACGGGCTTTGACCGCCTGCTGCTGGACATTATCGCCGCGGGCTGCACCGGTACCGCCGCGCTCGTTGCCCACGGCGGTACGATAATGACACTTATGTCCGCCCTCGGCACGCCCGGGCGGGATTATTACGGCTGGCAGGTGAAAAACTGCCGCGGCTTTGCCGTCACGCCCGACGGCGAGCGCCTGCGCGTTCTGCGCGAGCTGTAAGGGCTGCATGTCCTTCACCCGGGAGCGGGGTTATTATTCGCACGTCCTTCAGAGGGAACGAAGCGACTGAAGAACCCACAAATTCTGCACGTCATTCAGAGCCTGCGCCAGCAGGCGAAGAACCCCCCTGTTGGTTCTGCCGGGGAAACGACGACGTACTACTGTGCCCCTCAATAGGGGATCCCCGCTGCGCGAGGATGACGGAGGGGGCGGCGGCCCTCGCGCGTCCACGGTTGGGCGTGTGCCCCTGACCGGGGGATTCCACGGGGTACTTCGTACCCCTCTGAATGACGGAAGTGGTGAGCCTCCGCGTCCACGGATGCACCCCGGTACGCAGTCACCATTATGCACGTCATTCTCGCGCTTTGCGCGGGAATCCCCCGGTTGGTTCTGCCGGGGAAACGATGTCGTACTGCCATGCCCCTGACCAGGGGATTCCACGGGGTACTTCGTACCCCTCTGAATGACGGAAACTTTGGGACCCCGCGTCCCCGCACCCGCGCCCCACCACAATAAACACCACAAACAAACAACAAATCAACATACAGGAGCTGAGAAGAATGAAAGGACTGGAGCTTTCCAGAGGATACTATACGGACGTGGTTCGTCCGGCAATTGAGGAGAAATTCGGCGATAAGGTGGAACGTATGGCGTTCGGCCTTGTTGGCGACGGCTCGGAATGCTATGGCTTTGACGATGAGATATCGCAGGATCACGACTTTGGTCCACGCGTTCAGATCTGGCTGACGAAGGAGGACTTTGAAGACTTCGGCCGCCCGCTGCAAAGCTTTATGGCCACCGTAAGCAAGGAATATAAGGGCTATACCGGCGTGAACATGAGCCAGTACGGCGACGGGCGCGAGGGCGTTTTCACCGTGGGCGGCTTCTACGCGCGCTTTATCGGCCTTGAGCGCACGCCGGTGACCGTTCAGGAGTGGCGCATGCTGCCGGAGGTGAACCTTTCCATCGCCACGAACGGCGAGGTTTTTTATGACGGCCCCGGCAAGTTCACAAAATTTCGCGAAAAGCTGCTCGGCTTCTATCCCGAGGAGCTTCGGCTCAAGAAGATGGCCGCCCGCTGCATGAAGATGGCGCAGTCCGGCCAGTATAACTACACCCGCTGCCTGCGCAGGGGCGAATACGTCGCCGCGTGGCTCGCCGCCGCCGAATTTTTGCAGACAGCCGGCTCCATGGTGTACCTGATGAACCGCCGCTACTGCCCGTTCTATAAATGGATGTACCGCGGCCTGAAGGAGCTGCCGCTGCTTGGCGCGGAGGTCGCGAAATATATGGACGGCTTCACCTCCGCAACGGAGGTCGCCGCCGGAGCGCAGATAATAGAAAAAATTTCCCAGGTCATAATTGAGGAGCTGCAGAAGGAGGGCCTTACAAGCTCAAATTCCGACTTCCTGCTCGACCACGGCCCGGAGATCCAGTCCCGCATAAAGGACGACGGCCTGCGCCGCCTGCCGCTGTGGGGCGAATAAGCAGAAAATTTTCCGAAAGGAGTGGGCTGAATGACCCGCGATGAGCTTATTTCCGAAATTATCCGCCTTGAATGGGGCATGTTCACGACCGCGCATAATAACGGCGGCCGCGCCTCGTGCCAGGATGACTGGCCCACGTTTGAGATAATGCGCCGCAGCCAGCACATGGTCTATGCCATGGATACGCTCGATTCCTACCGCCGCGACCTTGAGGAGGCCGGCGTGCAGGGCATCAACATCGTGGCGTTCAAGTATGCGTACATGATGCGCGTAACGTTCCCGGACGAGTTTGAGAAGATAAAGGATCGCCTGCCAGCGATAAGCCCGGAGAAGAAGGAGCTTGTGGATAAGATCTGCGCGTACCATGCCGAATGGTCGCGCGAAAAGGCGGCCAGGTACCCCCATGTTTCCGGCATGGGCCGCCCCACAACGTCCGACGGCGGCCGCTGGGCGGCAATCGACAATTATCTTTACAGCGAGCTGCTGACGTATTCCGAGCCGACGCTCGCGCTCTGCCTGCGCGATACCGAGGCCGCGTATAAGCGCGGCGAGAACCTTTCGATAAAGATCGTGGAAAATACCGCGCACCTTTACGGCTACCCGAGCCTCGACGCCCTCGAGCAGCGCCTTTCGCGCTGAGGGTTTGTTTGCTGTCATTCAGAGGGAGCGTGGGTAAAAATTTTTTCCGTCATTCAGAGCCTGCGCAGGCAGGCGAAGAATCCCCCAAACTCTGCACGTCATTCAGAGGGAGCGGAGCGACCGAAGAATCCCCCGGTTGGTTCGTACAGGGTGACGACAATGGACTGCTCCGCCCCTGCGTCGTCGCAAAGTCCGCTCGACTCCGCTTCCGCTTTGCGTCGAAAGCTGCGCTCGCTCCCTTGCTCCTCC
>CAKTED010000207.1 GCA_934546725.1 uncultured Oscillospiraceae bacterium
GCATTATACCGCATGCGGGCCGCGCCGTCAATCCCTGCCGCTGTCGTGCTTCCCGGCGGCATCCGATATGGCCCTGAAGCGTTTGCACATCATGGCGACGACGGCTATGGTTATCGCCGCGGGCGCCGCAAGCAGAAGAAGGAGCGCAGCGAAGGAAAATTGCCGCCCCGAGCGGACCCACATGATAACTATGATGAGCGAAAAGATGAGAATTATTGCCGCAACGGTTATGAATACGATCATGGATTCACGGCGCGGCTTTTTTGCATTACTGTTTTTATCAGCCATTTGTACTCCTCCTGTTTATTTTTTCCACGACCGCCTCGGCGCATTTAAGACCGTCCACCGCGGCGGACATTATTCCTCCCGCATAGCCCGCCCCTTCACCGCAGGGATAAAGCCCCCGAAGCGCAACGGACTGCATGCTTTCGTCGCGGAGAATGCGCACGGGCGATGAGCTGCGGCTTTCAACGCCCGTAAGAACGGCCTCGTCCGCGTCAAAGCCGCGTATTTTCTGGCCAAACAGCGTTATGCCGCTGCGCAGAGAGTCGCATACAAAGGGCGGAAGATACTCGTCCGGTGACGCCTGGGTCACGCCGGGGAGATAGCTGGGCCTGACGCTGCCAAAGCCGGAAGCCGATCTGCGGGCGATAAAATCTCCGAAGCATATCGCGGGAGCGTTGTAATTACCCCCGCCCGCCCTGAAGGCGGCGCGCTCGAGCCTGCGCTGGAGCTCAATGCCCGCCAACGGGTGTTCACCTCCGAAGTCCGAGGTGTCGATGCCAACAAGTATGGCGGCGTTCGAATTTTCGCCGTCGCGGGCATAAAGGCTCATTCCGTTTGTAACGACGCCGCCGGGCTCGGACGCGGCGGCCACGACCGAGCCGCCGGGGCACATGCAGAAGGTGTATACGCCGCGACCGCTGGGGAGATGCACGGCAAGCTTATAATCGGCCGCGTGAAGCGCCTGATGAGCGGCGAACTGGCCGTACATCGCTTCGTTCAGCCAGCGCTGGCTGTGCTCCATGCGCACACCGACAGAAAACGGCTTCTGAACCAAAGTGACACCCTTTTCGTGCAGCAGCTCGAATACGTCGCGTGCGCTGTGCCCGACGGCGAGAATAACGTTCTCCGTGCTCAGCCGCGTGACTGTACCGTCCTTTATGAAGCTCAGCGAATCAAGCGCGCCGCCGGAGGAGGAAAAATCGCAGAAGCGCGCGCCGAAGATAAATTCGCCGCCGAGCGATTTTATCCTTTCCCTCAGGTTTTTTATCGTTACGCGCAGCATATCCGTGCCGATGTGCGGCTTTGCGGAATAAAGTATGTCCTCAGGTGCTCCGCACTCGGCAAATATTTTTAAAACGAGACCGGTACGGTGGTCCTTCATCCCGGTCGTGAGCTTTCCGTCCGAAAATGTACCCGCTCCGCCTTCACCGAACTGAATGTTGCACTCGGGGTCAAGCTCGCCACTTTGCCAGAAGCGTGATATTTTTTTCGTTCTTCTGTCAACGTCCAACCCGCGTTCGAGCACTATCGGTCTGACTCCCGCCAAGGCGAGATACCACGCGGCGAAAAGTCCTGCCGGACCGCTGCCGACTATTACCGGGCGACTTTCGGACGAGATCACGCACGGCGATAGAAACACCGGAGCTTCAACGATCCCGGCCGTGGGCTCCTTATTGATGCGCGGCAGGAGCTTTTTTTCGTTTTTCAGCTCAATATCCGCCGAAATGTTGAAATGAACAGCCGTCTTTTTCCTGGCGTCCACCGCCTTTTTGGATATCTTCACGCTGATTATCTCGGACGGAGCTATATGCAGCCGCTTTGCGGCGGCGCTTCTGATCTCGTCAGGGCCGCCGTCAAGCGGTATTTTAAGCTCGCGTATCCTTATCATGAGTATCACCTCAAAGAGTTTTTGCGGCATTATGCCCGGCACAGCGGCCGGAGCTCCATGCCCAGTGGAGGTTATAGCCGCCGCAGGGGCCGAGAATATCGACCGCCTCGCCGCATACATACGCTTTGGGCAGCTTTTTCAGCTCAAGGTCGTGCGTGAGCTCGCTCTCGCGCACGCCGCCGCGGCTGACCTGCGCCCTGTCCCAGGAGGAAGGGGCGACGGAAAAGACGAAATTCAGGGAAATTTCCGCAAGCGACCTCGCCAGAGTCTCGCCGCCATCCGCAGCGGGATCCGAAAGGCGCGAATATCCAGCTCGGCGCAGCAGGCACTGAGCAAGACGCCTGTTGAAAACGCCGGTAAAGGCATCCTCGAGCGGCGCTCCGGCGCGTACTCTGAGAATATGGGAGAACAAGGCCTCGGCCGCGTCGGGCGTGAGCTCGGGAAGCAGATTTATGGAAACGGTATCGGGAGCATGGGCGGCAAGATCAAAAATGCATATGCCTGAAAGCGCACCGTCGCCAAACTGTATTTCGCCGCTGCTTTCCGCGACCGCGCGGCCGGCGCGGAGAGCCGTAACGCGGCAGGCCGCGCGGAGGCCTTTGAGAGAACGCAGCTCGGGAGCCTTGCAGCCGAGCGGAGAAAGGGCGGGGAAGAGCGGAGAATATTCTATGCCGAAGGAACCGAGAAGCGAAAAGCCGCAGCCATCCGTTCCAAGCTTTGGGGCGGCCTTGCCGCCGAAGGCGAATATTACGCGCCTGGCCTGGACCCGCCGCCCGTCTTCGGAAAAGAGCATAAATCCGCTGCCCTGACTGATGCGCTCGACCTTGAACTGGCAGAGCTCGACGACGCCGAGCCGCGAGCATTCAAGTCTGAGAGCGTCAAGCACGGAGGAGGCCGAGTTGCTTGCCGGATACAGCCTTCCCTCGGAATCCGCACGGATATGGAGCCCGAGAGAGAAGAAAAAATCGCGCGTATCGCCAAATGCGGAAAGCACGGCGTCGGCAAGCCGGGTGCAGCCGATATAGGAACCGGCGGAAGCATTATCATTGCCGAGATTGCAGCGTCCGTTGCCGCTGACGAGTATCTTTTTGCCGACCCGATCGAGCCTTTCAAGAATATATACGGAAGCGCCGCAGCGCGCGCCCTCTATTGCGGCGGCAAGCGCCGAGGCTCCGCCGCCGACTATGGCGATATCGCAGTAATACATCACATCACCCGAAAAAACAGTTTTCTTCAAGTTTATAACATTTGGCGGGATACGTCAAATGTTATGAGAGAAAAAGTGCTTGACATATTAGTGCAATGGTGGTATAAAGGAGACAAGCTAAAGTCTGAGTGCCCTGCGCGGCCATGAGCCATGCAGGGAGAATAGAGAATCGCGTGTGATTCGCGAACGGTACCGCCGCTGTGAGCGCGTAGACCATGGATCTGAACGAAAGTTGGCCACCGGATATTTTCGGGAAGGCTGTCCATGATCGATGATGCGCAAGTCAGAAGACCTGCTCAGGCCAATTTCGCGCCTGCGAGTTATGGGCTGCGGGATGTTTACGGGAAGTCGGCCGTGGCATTTTGCCGCGGTCCTTTTTGTATGGTTATTGATCCGGCATTTGTGAATTCC
>CAKTED010000208.1 GCA_934546725.1 uncultured Oscillospiraceae bacterium
GGGCATGAGCTTCTGGCGATATGCTTTCTGGATAGCGGCGGGCTACTGTTCCGGCAGCGTGCTCTATGCGTGGCTGCTTCCCAAAATTTTTCGAGGCGTGGACATAAGCGAGGCAAGCGACGATAAAAACCCCGGAACGTTCAACGCCATTGCGCAGGCGGGGCTGCCGCTTGGCCTGACGGCGCTGGCGCTGGAGCTTATCAAGGGCTTTCTGCCGATTTTTATCGCGCTGCGCAGACTGCCTCCGGAGGGACTGGCCTTCAGCCTGGTCATTACGGCTCCGGTCGTCGGGCACATGTTCCCTGCGTGGCGCGGCTTTCGCGGCGGCAAGGCCGTGGCTATTTCGTTCGGCTGTCTGCTTGGCTTGCTGCCGGGCTTCCATATAGTGTGGATCCTGGCGTTTTTCTATATTCTGTAGTCTCGTGTCATAAAAATTGGTCCGCACGGGCTGCGTTCCTGCGCGGCGTATATCTGCTTTGGTACGGTCTGCCTGCTGCTTGAGCCGAATCTGGCCGTCAGGCTGGGCGCCGCGGCCATTGCGGGGCTTGTTACATTCAGACATTTCGCTTCGGCTAAGGCGGAGTGGGGGACGCTGCGCGAGGAGAAAAGGGTAAGCTGGTATGACGGACGAAAATAGAAAACGACTGCGCGCCGCTCTCAGGGGCTGCGCGCGCGTTATTCTGCTTCTCTGCGCGGCGTATGCGCTCTATTTTGCGCTCGGCGCAGTACTGCCGTACATTTCTCACAAAGACGTGAGCGTGGAGATTGCCGCGGCCTTTTCGGCAGCGGACGTATATGGCGACGGTTCAGGCGGCGAGCGCGTTATGCTCGTGAGCGATAATCAGGACGCGCTCGAGTGGCGAATACGACTGATCAGTCAGGCGCGGAGCGAGATAGTTTATTCCACGATGGATTTTCGGGACGACGACAGCGGGCGCGACGTTATGGCCGCGATGGCGGCTGCCGCAGAGCGCGGGGTGAGGGTACGTATAGTGGCCGACGGGCTGACGAGCAGTTCGTTTTTCAAAAGCGACAGTCTGCTTGCGCTTGCCTCGTATGATACCGTTGAGGTGCGGCGCTATGCTCCGCTCGACCTGCTCCGCCCATGGCTGACACAGACGCGCATACATGACAAATATATCCTCGTGGACGGCTGCACATATATGCTTGGCGGGCGGAACACGAGCAATCTGTTCCTTGGCGAATATGGCGGTCGGCAAAATATCGACCGCGAGCTGCTGATTTATGACGAGGGCGGCAACGGCTCTGCTGCCGGGCTGAAGGCTTATTTTGAAGCCATGTGGGCGCAGGACTGCTGCCGTGGGCTTGCGAAAAAGCCGCGCCCGGATGGCCGCAGGGCGCTGCTTGAGCGCTATGAGGAACTTAAGGAACTTTATCCAACCGCATTTGAAGCTGCGGATATGGAGAGCTGCACCGTCCCGGCGGACAGGGTGAGCCTGCTGGCGAATCCGCAGGAGGCCGTGAACAAGGAGCCGCTGCTGTGGTATGAGCTGACGGAGATAATGGCATCCGGCGGGGAGGTCATCATCCAGACGCCGTACCTGATGCTGGGGAAGGAGATGTATTCGGATCTTAAGGCCGTCTGTGGCAGCGCCGATGTGAGCATCATAACGAACTCCGCGGAGACCGGCGCGAACGTTTGGGGCTGCGCGGATTATCTTAATCAGAGCGGGAAGCTCAGGGCGATGAACTGCACGCTTTATGAGCTTGTCAGCGACCGCTCGTGCCATATGAAGACGATACTTGTGGACGATCGGCTCAGTCTCGTCGGTTCCTTCAACTTCGATATGCGCAGCTGCTACCTTGATACGGAGCTGATGTTTGCGGTGGACTGCCCGGAGCTTAACAGGCAAATGCGCGATGAGGCGGAGGCGTTCCGCGCGCAGAGCCGAATTTTCAGCAGCGGCGAGGTAAGCTATGGCGAGAATTATGCGCCCGTCAGGATGAAATGGTATAAGACGGTGGTGTATAGTATTCTGCGCGTCGTTATTGTCCCGATAAGGCATCTGATGTAAAAAACAGAGCCTGAGGATTTTTCGGAAATCCTCAGGCTCTGTTTTTATCTCAGCAGCTCCGTATATAATTGCAGGTCGAGCGGCTTGAAGACGTTGAAAACAACGTGCCTTATGCTTTTTGCACCGCCAAGACAGGTCTGAACCGTTTTGACGGCAATCTCTGCCGCCGCGTCGTTCGGAAAATGAAAAACGCCGGTGGAGATGCAGCAGAAGGCGACGCTTTCAATCCCCTGCCTGTCCGCGAGATCGAAGCAGCTGCGGTAGCACGAGGCAAGCAGCTCGCGGTCGCGCCTGCTCACGCTGCCGTCGATTATGGGGCCGACGGTGTGCAGCACGAAGCGCGAGGGAAGGTTGAAGGCAGGCGTCAGCTTTGCCATGCCTGTGAGCTCGGGATGCCCCTGCGAGCGCATGATCTCGGCACAGGCCAGGCGCAGGCGGACACCGGCAAAGGTGTGGATGCAGTTATCTATGCAGGCGTGGTTGGGCGCAAAGCAGCCAAGCAGCGCGCTGTTGGCGGCGTTTACGATCACGTCGGCGTCAAGCAGCGTTATGTCGCCCTGCCATATGCTGATGCGCGGGTCGGACGCGCAGCGCGGAAGCGCTGAAACCGACGTCACGCCCTTTTCGGCGATGCAGGCGCGGAGAAATTCGTCCTCTACGGCGAGGTAATCCGCGCCGATCGGCAGCGGCTCACGAACGTTGACAAGTCCGCGATACAGCCGGAAGAGCTGTCCGCCGTCCGGCGGAAGGGCAAAGTCCTCACCGCGCTCCCGCAGAAGATATTTTATCAGAAATTCAAGACGTTCCGTCTGAGTCAATGCTGTCACCCTGTTTCGGTTAAAGTTTCATTCCACGCCGTCCGCGCGGTAAAGCGAGCCCTGCTCGAGACCGTCGCGCTCAAAGGCGGAGAGAATGTATGCGAGAACGCGCTTTTTGTCCGCGCTCCACATTGGCGCGATGAGCTCGCGCTTCGCGCCGTCGCCCGTGAGACGGTGAACTGTCATGTCAGGCCGCAGGCGGCGAATGCAGCCTTCAAGCAGAAGCGTATAGTGCTCGAGGCTGAGTGCTTCAAATTTTCCGGCGCGGAAATCAGCGGCAAGGTCCGTGCCCTCAAGGACGTGCAGCAGCTGGAGCTTTATTCCGGCTGCGCCGCTGCGTGCGATATGCTCCGCCGTTGCAAGGATCATTTCCTCGCTCTCGCCGGGGAGGCCGAGGATCATGTGCGTGATAAGCTCCAGTCCGCGCGACCTGAGCTCACGAGCGGCGCTGTCATAGACGGAAAGCGGGTAGCCGCGGCGAATATATTTCGCCGTTTCCTCGTGAATGGTCTGGAGGCCAAGCTCGACCCAGACGGGCTTTATGGCGTTCAGCTCGCTCAGCAGCTCCAGTACGTCCCGTCCGAGGCAGTCCGGCCGCGTGGCGACGGAGAGCGCCGCGATATCGTCGCGCCGTATAACGGACTCGA
>CAKTED010000209.1 GCA_934546725.1 uncultured Oscillospiraceae bacterium
GCAAGGCGACCGAAGAATCCCCCGGATGGTTCGTACAGGTAACGACACGTATTCTCAAATTTTGCTGTCATTCTCGCGCTCCGCGCGGGAATCCCCCGGTTGGTTCCACCGTGGTAACGATAACGTACCCTTACGCCCCTGCGTAGGGGATTCCACGGCCTGCGGCCTCTGAATGACGGAGACTTTGGGTCTCCGCGTCCACGTTACCGCCGCACCCTGCTGCGCCACGTCCACTCCCCTCGCGTCACCATCCCCCGCCCCCACATAAAAAACAGCGGCTCCCTCGCAGAACGCGAGGGAGCCGCTTCAGCATATCCGGAAATAAGCCGCCGTCAGCGGCAGAAGTTCTCGATATAATTATCCAGCGCGGCCTGAATGACCTCAATGGCGGCCTCGCGGCCGTTTACGTCGCCCGCGACGGTATCCTTGCCCTCAAGCGCCTTATAAACGCTGAAGAAGTGCGCCATTTCGCTGAAAACGTGCGCGGGCAGCTCGGAAATGTCGTGGTACTCGTTGTAGGTGGGGTCAGAAAACGGGATGGCGATAATCTTCTCGTCGTTGCGCCCGCCGTCAAGCATGGAGATATAGCCGATGGGGTAGCAGCGCACGAGCGTGAGCGGATCGAGCGCCTCGGAGCAGAGGACGAGCACGTCCAGCGGGTCGCCGTCGTCGCCATAGGAGCGGGGGATGAAGCCGTAGTTCGCGGGGTAATGCGTGGAGGTATAGAGCACGCGGTCGAGCACGATGAGGCCCGTTTCCTTATCGAGCTCATACTTTTTCTTGCTGCCCTTCGGTATCTCGACAACGGCCATAAAATCCTCGGGAGTTATGCGCTTGGGGTCTATGTCATGCCAGATGTTTATCATGGCGGAGCCTCCTCTTTCTGTACATGTTCAGTTTCATTATTATAGCGCCATGATGCAAAAATTGCAAGCGTTTACAGAAATTTCGCCCCGGCAGCCGAAAAAAACTGCCGGGGCGGAGCGCGTTTTTACTCAAGAATGTAGATCACGGCGTCGCGAACGCCAAAACTGATGCACTCATCGTAGGTATCGAAGAAGAGATCGACCTTGTTGCCCTTGATGCCGCCGCCGCAGTCCTCGGCCACGGCGTAGCCATAGCACCACGCGCCGGAGGCGGAGACGATGTACATGCGCGTTCCGTAGGGGATGACCTTCGGATCGACGGCGATGCCGCCGACGTGCGCCACGGTGCCGGTCGCGGTTATCTTGTTCTTCTGAAGCTCGGTCGTATACGCCGTGGCGGAGCAGCTAATGACCCTTTTATAGCTCAGGGTATCGCCGTCCTCAGTTACGAGCGTGCCGCCCTCGCCGGGCGCGTAGTAGCCCGCATCGTGATATTCGAGCCAGGCAGCCGTGTTTATGCCGCCGCCCGTCACGGGAGCGGCCTTTGCCATGCGCTGCTCGTCGGCCTCGGTCTCGAGCCGACGGAGCTCGTTCACCATTTCCTCCGGAGTGGTCGCGGGGGCCGGGGCCTCCTCCGTCTGCGCGGGAGCGCTGGAGTAGCTTGCGCTTATTTCGCTTACCTCGCCCTCCGCGGCGAAGGTAGCGGTTTTTCCGGGAACCATTGAGGGTGCGGCGGGATCGGGCTCCGCCGCCATTACCGCCGCGCAGCCGACCGTCATTCTGCCGTTTTGCGGGGTGTAAGAAGTTTGCGCAGCCGGTATCATGCATCCGATCAGCACAAACGCGGTCAGGAGACCAGCGATTGCGATCAACCGGCTTTTTTGCCGCTG
This sequence comes from uncultured Oscillospiraceae bacterium, assembly GCA_934546725.1. GTDB lineage: Bacteria > Bacillota > Clostridia > Oscillospirales > Oscillospiraceae > RGIG6375. The sequence goes on from CAKTED010000209.1 coordinate 1,757, forward strand.
CAGGAACATGTTAAAGCACCACCTGATACAAAAAATTACTAAAGGTTACAAAGCAGTATAATTAAAAACAAGTGGAATTATACCCCCGTCGTGCAAAAATGTCAAGTTCCGACAAAAAGGAACAAAAAGTTACGGTGTTTCCGACAAAGATTTTCAGGTATTTTTGTACAGGTTAGCACAGTTTGCATATATTCTTCGGGATATTCATTTTGCGGGGGAGGTGATGCGGAATTATTGCTGTCTGGAGAGTGAGGGGGTTATCTGCTGTCATTCATGGTGAGCGATTGTAAAGATTTTTTCCGTCATTCAGAGGGAGCGGAGCGACCGAAGAATCCCCCGGTTGGTTCGTACAGGTAACGACAACGTACTGCCCTGCCCCTGACGAGGGGATCCCCGCTGCGCGAGGATGACGGTGGAAAAGGCGACTCTTCCGCGTCCACGAATCGTACTGCTGTGCCCCTCCATGTGGGATTCCACGGGGTACTGGCGTACCCCTCTGAATGACGGAAACTTTGGGTCTGCGCGTCCACGATACCGCCGCACCCCGCGTCCACTCCCCCCCAATACCTCACAATGCATTTTCCGATAAATTCCTTTCTCCTGCCGTTGCCAAAGCGGTGGAATTCTGGTATAATTATAAGAATAGAAGTAGATTATGCGTTTTTAAGGTGGTGGTGAGGATCAGAGCCTTTGACGAATGGAAAATAGCGGGCTTTGACCCGGAGAGATCGGAAGGGCTGGAAAGAGCGGGCTATTCCCCGCTTATGGCGCGGCTTCTTGCATCGCGCGGACTTTCGGAGCCGGAGGAGGCAAGGGAGTTTTTGCGCGACGGGCTCGAGCTGCTTTCCGACCCCTTTCTCATGAAGGATATGGACAGGGCCGTCGCCAGGATACGCCTGGCCATCGAGCGCGGAGAGAGGACGGCGGTTTACGGAGACTATGACGTGGACGGGCTTACGTCCACCTGCCTGCTCACGAGCTACCTGCGCTCGAAGGGCCTTTTCTGCGAGCCGTACATTCCCGAGCGGCTCACGGAGGGCTACGGCGTGAACGATGATGCTCTCGGCCGCTTCAGGGAGCTGGGCGTGAGCCTTATAATAACGGTGGACTGCGGCGTGACGGCCTGCGCGCAGGCGGAGCTTGCCCGCTCCCTCGGCATGGAGATGGTCATAACGGACCATCACGAGTGCGGCGCGACCCTGCCGGACGCCGTGGCGGTAGTCGACCCGCACAGGCACGACTGCCCCTATCCCTTCAAGGGCCTGGCGGGCGTGGGCGTGGCCTTCAAGCTCGTCTGCGCGCTCGAGGGGGCGGACAGCACCGCGCGCGTAATGCGCGAATACGGCGAGCTGGCCGCCATCGGCACCATAGCGGACATAATGCCCATGACGGGCGAGAACCGCGCCATCGTGCGCAACGGCATCCGCGCGCTCAGGGCCACGAAGCGGACGGGCATCCGCGCGCTCATGGAGCAGACGGGGCTTGACAGCGAAAAGATAAACAGCATCAACATAAGCTTTATCCTCGTCCCCAAGCTCAACGCGGCCGGGCGGATGGGGCGCGTTCACGCGGCGTTCGACCTGCTCATGTCGCAGAGCGCGGCGGAGGCGGAGGAATATGCCCGCGAGCTCTGCCGCCTGAACGATGAGCGCAAGATAGTTGAAAACGAGGTTTATGAGGACGCTCTCACCATGCTGCCGGACACGGTGGACGGGCCGATAATCCTCGCCTCCGAGGACTGGCAC
>CAKTED010000210.1 GCA_934546725.1 uncultured Oscillospiraceae bacterium
CACTGGAGCGCATGGCGCGCGATATTATCGCGGAGGACGATTGCTTTTCACTTAAAAAGCTGGCCGTAAACGGCCACGACGTTGCCGCACTGGGTTATCGCGGCAGGGAGATAGGCGAAAAGCTGAACATGCTGCTGGAGAGCGTAATGGACGAAAGGGTCGAAAACAACAGGGAAGCGCTGATAAAGTATCTCGGAGGGAGTGAAGAGCATGATAAATGACATAATGCGTAAGGCCGAAGCCATAAGCGGAGAGATAGTCGGCTGGCGCAGAGCGCTGCATGCAATACCGGAGTGCGGCTATGAGCTTGAGGAGACCTGCGCGTTTGTTGAGAGCGTTCTGCATGGGATAGGAATCGAGGATATAAGGACCGGCGTAGGCCGAAGCGGTATAGTTGCCGATATATGCGGCGGGCTCGGCGAGGGGAGGACCCTGGCCCTGCGCGCCGATATGGATGCTCTGCCGATGCAGGAGGATAACGACCTGCCGTATCGCTCGAGGCATGCGGGGAAAATGCATGCCTGCGGACACGACGGCCATACCGCAATGCTGCTTGGCGCGGCAAAGCTTGCGTGGGCGGAGCGGGATAATTTCAGGGGTAAAGTGCGCTTTATCTTCCAGCCTGCCGAGGAGGGCGGCGGAGGCGCGAGGAGCATGATAAAGGACGGCGTACTGGACGGGGTGGACGCCGTTTTCGGCTGCCATCTTGTGCCGATGGACGGGTTGCCTGCCGGGAGCGTTTTCTTCCAGAAGGGGGTTGCGCTCAGTGCCTCGGATCGCATTGATATAACGCTCCTCGGCAGGGGAGGGCACGGCTCAGCTCCGCAGGACGCGACGGATGCCGTAACGCTGGCGGCGCAGGTGGTCAATAACCTTCAGTATATAGTCAGCCGCCAGACCGACCCGCGCGACGCGCTGTGCCTTACGGTCGGCACGCTGCACGCGGGCACGGCGCCAAACGTTATAGCGGCGAGCGCCGAGCTTGGGATAAGCATGCGCTCGTTTCGGCAGGAGGTAAGGGAGAAGGCGCTGCGCGATATCGAACGCTGCGTGAAGGCGGTGTGCGACGGTGTGGGCGCGTCATATGAAATGAGGGTGCATGATGGGATACGGGCGCTTGTGTGCGACGAGGCTTCGGCGGAGCTGATGGAAAGGGCCTGCGTTGAGCTTATCGGGCGGGAAAAAACGGTCCTTATGAAGGAGCCGGGCAGCGCCTCGGACGATTTTGCCGATTTCCTTGCAGAAAGACCCGGCGCGTACTATCAGCTCTGCTGCTGTTCGGGCGAGGATACGTCGTTTCCGCCGCACAGCCCGAAGTATAAGATGGACGACAGCGTGCTGTACATCGGCAGCTCCGTTGACCTTGGAATAATAAACCGCTTTCTGAACGGGTGAAAAAGCATATACGGCCTCGTAAAAAGCAGAATACCGCACGATCCTGAATGGATCGTGCGGTATTCATATGCCGTGGATTTAATTACTTTGCAGCGTTTTCAGAAAAGCGCGCGAGTATGGAAGCGGTCTCGGCGCGGGTGGCGGCGCCGCCGGGAACTATCGTGGTATCGGTGCGGCCGTTGATGAGGCCTGCGCTGACCGCCCACTGGATAGCGGGGACGGCGTATTCGGAGATGCTCTGAGCATCGTCATAGCTGAGGATGTTCGTATCCTCGCCGACGCTCGAGTCATACTTCTTATACTGAGCGTAGCGGTAGAGCATCGCGGCCAGCTGCTCACGGGTGATGTTTGCGTCCGGAGCGAAGGAGGTATCGCTTACGCCGGATACTATTCCGTTGGCGGAGGCCCACATAACGGCCTTTTCATACCAGCTGCCGGATACAACGTCGGTAAATGCTGCCGTGCCGCTGACCTCGGGCTCGCCCTCCATACGGTAGAGCGTGGTAACGAGCATGGCGCGGGTGAGGGTGGCATCGGGAGCGAAGGTATCGTCGGTAACGCCGTTCATGAGCCTGTTGTCATAGGCAAGCCTGATCGCGTCTGCCGCCCAGTGACCCTTAACGTCGGTGAAGGGCAGCTCGGGCGTGGTCTCGCCCTTGTCGTCGTCCTTTGTCTCGCCCGTGTCATCCTTGTCGCTGTCCTTGTCGGAGTCGGTAATGACCTGGGAGGGGTTGCCGCCGGAGATGGTGATCTTCGCAAAGCTTGCGGCGATGGTCACGTTCTCGTTTACGGTGAAGGTCTTTTCGCTGCCGCCGTCGTATTTGACGCCGTTTACGGTCCAGCCGTCGCAGTAGTAGCCGCTGTCGGCCTTCGCGGTAAGAGTTACCTCGGAGCCTGCCATAACGGTGGAGCCGTTGGGTACGGAGGAGGTGACGGTGCCGTTTGCTCCGGCCTCGTAGTTTACGGTGTACATGTCAACGGGAGCGTCGCTGAGCGGGATGACCGCCTTGACGGAAGCGTCCTTTACGGTGATCTGATAATCCTGGAAGTTGGGGTTTGCCACCTGGATCCAGCTGCCGCCGCTCTGCGTCCAGCTGTAATAGTTCGTCATGCCGGGCTCGTGAGCATAGATCACAAGAGCGAGGGTGTGGCCCGCCTCGACGGAGTAGACCGTGGGCTGGAGGTAGATGGTGTAGTCATAATAAGTCTTGCCGTCGAGCGTTACGCGCTTCGAGGCGGTGTTGGAATCAAAGCCGGCGGCGGGGTTGCAGAGATCCATCCAGCCGCGGGAAATGATCTTGCAGGAAACGTCGCTTGCCTTGAGCTCCTTGAGGTCAAAGTTCTCGAGGCCGCCGCCCATCCAGGCGCCGCCCGCGGCGAGGTCGGTCTTGGGAACGTAGCTGCCGCTGGTGTTGAAGGCCTTGAAGGTCTCTCCGCCGGGAGCAATATCGACCAGCATTGCGCTGACCATAAGAGCGTCGCGGTCCTGAATGTCGAGCTCGTCCGCGGCGAAGAGAGCGATGTCGCTGCCGGTGTCGTCAGAAAGCTCGGCCATCATGTTGTCGTGATCGATGGCGCCGTTGGGAGTGTCGTAGCCTCTCGGATCCTCAGTGGGCGCGGGAGAAGTGACGGGCGCGGGATCGGAATAGTTATCGGTCAGGGCGCTGAAGCTTACGGCGATGGAGCCCTTGATGATAAGGTCGGTCTCTGCGGTCTGAGTGTACATTACGCTGCCTGCGGTGGTACCCTCGGTGAATTTGCTCTGCCAGTTGGAGGAGGTGATGCCGTTATCCGCGTAGGCGCTGCTGATGGTGGTGGTATCATCCTCGGCGGCGTCGACGGTGAAGGTCATGCTGTCCTCTGCCTTCCAGGAGGCGAAGCTGTTCCAGGTATTGGTGTCGTGGCTGTCCTGAGCCGTAACGGCGGGCATGTTCTCAGCATTGTTCTCAACGCCGTAGAGGTAGTGGCTGAACCATTTGTTGAGGATCTCGTCATAGGTCTGGTCGCCGATGTCGAAAACATAGTGGCCTGCGGGGTAGGTGGGGGTGAGGTGTCCGTCCTGATGCAGGAGGATCTTCACGTTCTGTCCGGC
>CAKTED010000211.1 GCA_934546725.1 uncultured Oscillospiraceae bacterium
AAGGGAGCGAGCGCAGCTTTCGACGCAAAGCGGAAGCGGAGTCGAGCGGACTTTGCGACGACGCAGGGGCATGGCAGTACGTTGTCGTTACCGCGAGGAGCCATCGGTGGGATTCTTCGGTCGCTTCGCTCCCTCTGAATGACGTGCGAATGGCGGTGCGCAGTGTGGGCGCGATGTCCGGCCCCGCCTCAATTATACAGCGGGAAGCGCTCGCAGAGAGCGGCGACCTCGCGGCGGATATGATCGGCCTTCGCGTCAAAATCCGTTATGCCGAGCATGAGCAGCTCGGCTATTTTATCCATCTCCGGCTCCCTGAAGCCGCGGCTCGTCACGGCGGGCACGCCGATGCGTATGCCGCTCGTTACGGAGGCCTTGGCCGGGTCATTGGGGATGGAATTTTTATTCACGGTGATATGCACCTCGTCAAGCTTCATCTGAACCTCCTTGCCGGTCTTTCCGGTGGGGACGAGGTTTGCGAGCATGAGGTGATTATCCGTTCCGCCGCTTACAAGGGGCAGGCCGCGCTCCATGAGAGCGTCCGCCAGGCGGCGGGCGTTAAGTATGATCTGGTGCTGATACGTTTTAAACTCGGGCTTGAGCGCCTCGGCAAAGCAGATGGCCTTGGCAGCAATAACGTGCATGAGCGGGCCGCCCTGCGTGCCGGGGAAAACGGCCTTATCGATGGCCCTGCCCAGCTCCTCGCGGCAGAGGATCAGACCGCCGCGCGGGCCGCGCAGCGTCTTATGCGTCGTGGTGGTAACAACGTCGGCATAGGGAACGGGGCTCATATGCTCGCCTGCGGCCACAAGACCGGCGATGTGCGCCATATCCACCATCAGGTAAGCGCCGACCTCCCTGGCTATCTCGGAAAAGCGTTTGAAGTCTATGGCGCGTGGATACGCCGAGGCTCCGGCAATGATGAGCCTCGGGCGGCAGTCCCTCGCAAGGCGCTCCACCTCGTCGTAATCAATGCGCCCCGTCTCCGCGTTCACGCCATAGCTCACAACCTTGAAGTACATGCCGGAGATGTTCACCGGGCTTCCGTGCGAAAGGTGGCCGCCGTTTGAAAGATCCATGCTCAGGATCGTATCTCCGGGCTTTATCAGCGCCACGAGCGCGGCGAGATTGGCGGAAGCGCCGCTGTGCGGCTGAACGTTGGCGTGCTCCGCGCCGAAAAGCTCCTTCGCGCGGGCGATGGCTATGCGCTCGACCTCGTCCACGACCTCGCAGCCGCCGTAATAGCGCGCGCCGGGCAGACCCTCGGCGTACTTGTTCGTAAGGCAGGTCCCCATGGCCGCCATGACGGCGGGGCTTACGATGTTTTCCGACGCGATCAGCTCGATCGTGCCGCGCTGGCGGGCAAGCTCCTTATTTATCAGCCCGCCGATCTCGGGGTCATATTCCTCAACAAAGCGCGTTATTTCCTCAACCATTCCGTGCCGCTCCTTTCGATATCTGGCGTAATATTCATATTTTATAAGCTTTTGCTGCAATTTAAGCATTATAGCACAGCGGCCATGCCGCTTCAATACGATAAATGTACAAAAAACGCGTTAAAATACCCGCGCCTGTTCAGGTCTCCATGCGCTCCTCGAGCCAGCGGCGGTATCTTTCCCGGCAGTCGCGCTCAACGGGCGCAAGCGCGGCCTCGGCCTCGTCGCCGGAGCGCCAGCTTTCATCGCCCGCCAGGCGGTATGAGCGCACCCATTCCTCGTAAACGTCCACAACGTGGTAAAACGGCGCGCCGCAGTACGGACAGAAGCGCAGCTCGCCGTTTTCCTCAAAGCGCTCGGGCGTACACTCGTTAAAAAGCGTCAAAACGCCCTGAAGCGTCTTTTGCAGGCTCTCGTCAAACTGCGGCATATAGCCGAAAAACGTCTTGAAAACCTCCACGTCCGGGTAGCGGTGCCCGCAGGCGGAGCATTCAAAATACTGGCCGCGACCCGGCTCGATGCCGTTCGTTACTCTGTAAAGAAACATTATCCGTCCCCTCCTGCCGCGATAATAGCACGAATCGGCGGCGCGGTAAAGATACTGATTGAATCGCGGGCGAAAAATGTGTATAATCGGAGAAAAACAAAGGATGTGAAATGGGGAAATGACGCAGGAGACGGAGAAAAATATCGGGCTGCTCAGAGAATCGTTTGGCAGCGCGGACAGGGTGCTCATCGGCGCGGGCGCGGGACTTTCCGCCGCGGCGGGGCTCAGCTATTTCAACGAGGAGGTTTTCCGAAAATATTTCCCGGAGATGGCCGCTCTCGGCTATCACTGCCAGTATGAGCTCGTCGGCATGGGCGACGAGGACTGGAGCCTCGGCCGCAAGTGGGCGTACTGGTCGACGCATGTGAACTACGTTCGGAATATCTTTCCTCCCGCCCCGCTCTATGCCGAGCTGCTCCGGCTGCTCGACGGGCGCGACTGGTTCGTCGTGACCTCCAACGCGGACAGGCAGTTTTTCCGCGCGGGTTTTCCGATGGAGCGCGTTTTCGAGTTTCAGGGCAGCTATGATAATCTCGGCTGCTCAAAGCGCTGCTGCGCGCACATCTGGTCGAGTCTCGAGCCGCTGAAGCACGCGCTTGAAAGCATCGACCACTCGACGTTTGAGGTGCCTCTGGCGGACATTCCGCGCTGCCCGTACTGCGGCGCTCCCGCGGAGATGTGCTTCAGGGGCGAAAACTACGGCGAGGGGCGGCAGCGCTACCTCGACTTCGTGAACGCCTGCCCGGAGGGGACGCTCTGCATGATCGAGCTTGGCGTGGGCTTCAATACGCCCGGCGTTATCCGCTGGCCGTTCGAGCGCATATGCCATGCCCTGCCCGAGGCGCGGCTTTTCCGCGTGAACCGCGGGTATCTGGACTATAAGAACCATAAGGGCTACCCGCAGGTGCCGCCCGAGCTTGCGGGCCGCGCCTTTTCGATAGACTGCGACGCCGCCGAGGTGATACGCCTGCTCGGGAAGGGTAATGCATAATTCATAATACGGAATTGTTTGCCGTCATTCAGAGCGGGCGATTGTAAGGATTTTTTCCGTCATTCAGAGGGAGCGTCAGCTTATTATTTGCTGTCATTCAGAGGGAGCCGGAGGCGACCGAAGAATCCCCCTGTTGGTTTGTACAGGTAACGACGCGTTTTCTCAAAATCTGCTGTCATTCTCGCGCTCCGCTGCCCTCGTCTCGGACGCGAACCCAGCGAAGCGGATCGCGTCCGAAAAGGAGGAGCAAGGGAGTGGGCGTAGCTTTCGCCGCAAGGCGGAAGCGGAGTTCCGCGGACTTTGCGACGACGCAATCCCCCGGATGGTTCTGCCATGGTAGCGACAGCGTACCGCCCTGCCCCTGACAGGGGGATCCCCGCTTCGCGAGGATGACGGTAGAGAAGTCGCCCCTCCCGCGTCCACTGTTGGGCGTGTGCCCCTCCATGGGGGATTCCACGGCCTGCGGCCTCTGAATGACGGAAAACTTTGGGTCTGCGCGTCCACGGTACCGCGC
>CAKTED010000212.1 GCA_934546725.1 uncultured Oscillospiraceae bacterium
TCCCCGCTTCGCGAGGATGACGGAGGAGGGCGTGGCCCTCGCGCGTCCACTATTTGGTTGCTTTGCCCCTCAATGTGGGATCCCACGGCCTTCGGCCTTTGAATGACGAAGACTTTGAGCTTCCGCGTCCACCCTGGCACGCTTCCATACTGCCGTCCCGCTCCCAATCCCGCTTCCGCCGGGGCAACAAAAACAGACAGCGTAAAACCGCCGTATCATCGTACACTGTACGATGATACGGCGGTTCATTATATCCTTTTTCAGAACATCTCTTTGCTCATCTTGTCTATTTCTCTCGTGAGAGCCTCGTAAACGCCGGGGTAGTTGCTCATGGGCAGACCCTGGGAGGCGCTGGGGATATAGTAAAGCTTGCCAAATTCCTCGCAGGCCTCGCGAACCCTGGCCGCAACGACCTCCTCCGTCCAGCCCTCATAGTCAACGCTGGCGCTGTCGATGCCGCCCATGAAGGTGATCTGACTGCCGTACTTTTTGATAAGCTCGCCTATGTTATTGGAGCGCATTACACCCTGCCAGATATCGATGCCCATATCGATCATGAAGGGCACAAGCGTGGCGGCATAGGAGTCGGAGTGGTGCATGATGATCTGTACGCCGTGATCCTTATAGAAGCCGTAGAGCTTCCTGTACGCGGGAAGAAAGAACTCCTCGAACATATCCGGGGACATGAAGGTGGATATCTGGCTGCCCCAGTCGTCATGATGGAACAGAGCGTCCGGCTTTATATACTTGCATACCTCTGCCGCGTAGGAAAGCTCATACTCGGTTATCATGTCGATTATCTCGTGCATGCACTCAGGCTCCTCGTAGAAGTTTATGAGGCAGTTGGAAATCTCCATGAAGTAGTGGCACTGCTCAAAGATGCCAGGGGCGTAAAACTGAGTAACGAAATATTCATTTCTGTCAATCTTTTCTGCTTCCTCTATGAAGGGCTTCCACTCCTCCTCGGGATAAACGACCTGCGGAACCTTGATATAGTCGCGCCACTTCGTAACGTCCTTGATGAGGATGTGCGCGGGGTCATGATCCGGAAACGCGCCGGGCGTGCCTATCGGGAAGGAACGGCTTACGCCCCATGCGTCTATAACGTTGTGCTCGCCGTACTTCGGCATATGGTTTCTCATGTTGATGGGGTTAGACATCTGGATGGCGAAGGCCTCGTACTGGTTTACGAATCTGTCCGGGTTTCCACCGTGAAGGGTCTCGAGAAGATTTTGTCTTTTAGTCAGCATAACAGACATCCTTTCAAATATCGGGCGACCGCGGCTTTGAGAGGGTCACACAATATAATATATTAGTAATCGTTTTTAATAACATATCACGTTCACCCTGCTTTGTAAAGTACTTTTTGTATAATTTCAACAGTTTTTATATATCCGCATGCCAGGTTATTTTGCCGCCCGCACAGAGGAGAGAGAATTTATACCGCTTTTTTTCGTTATAAATATATTCGCTTGTATCTTTTGCGGCAAAATGCTATAATGTATCCTGATATTTTACCGTTTATAAAGGAGATACCGCCTTGTCCCATAAAGTTGCCGAGGTGCCGGCCGAAGAGCTGGAGCGCCAGAAGAAAATAATGGAGCAGGTAGCCGAGCACAGCGCCTCGCTGTCCGCCCCGCCGCTCGCGCTTGTTGACACCTACGGCTGTCAGCAGAACGAGGCGGACAGCGAAAAAATTCGCGGCATGCTCAGCGAAATGGGCTACCGCTTCACGGACGATGAGCGTCAGGCAGACCTCATCGTCATAAACACCTGCGCCGTCCGCGAGCATGCGGAAATGCGCGTGCTCGGCAACGTCGGCGCGCTCGTTCACGCAAAAAAGGCCAGACCGGGCCAGATAATCGCGATCTGCGGCTGCATGGTCACGCAGGGACACATGGCCGAGAAGATAAAAAATTCCTTCCGCCACGTCGACCTCGTTTTCGGCACGCATGAGCTTTACCGCTTCCCGGAGCTTTTAAAGCGCTGCATCGAGCCGCATAAGGGCCGCATATTCGAGGTCCGGCAGATAGACGGCGAGCGCTTCGAGGGCCTGCCGAGCTATCGGACGAACAGCGCGAAGGCCTGGCTTTCGATCATGTACGGCTGCAACAATTTCTGCACCTACTGCGTTGTCCCCTACGTTCGCGGCCGCGAGCGCAGCCGCCGTGCAGGCGACGTTGTCGACGAGGCGCGGCGGATAATCGACCTTGGCTATAAGGAGATAACGCTGCTTGGGCAGAACGTGAATTCCTATGGCCTTGATCTCGACGAGGGCGTGGATTTTGCGGAGCTTCTCGAGCGCATAAACGCCATCCCCGGCGAGTTCGTCGTCCGCTTCATGACGAGCCACCCCAAGGACGCGTCGCAGCGGCTTTTCGATACCATCGCCGCCTGCGAAAAGGTCGAGCGGCACATCCACCTGCCGTTCCAGTCCGGCAGCAGCCGCGTTTTGCAGGCCATGAACCGCCGTTATACGCGCGAGGGCTATATTGGGCTGGTGGAGCGCGCGCGAAGCACTATCCCCGGCGTTGCCATCACGAGCGACGTGATAGTCGGATTCCCCGGTGAAACGGAGGAGGAGTTTAACGAAACGCTCTCGCTCGTTGAGCAGCTGAGGTTCGATATGCTGTTTACGTTCATATATTCTCCGCGCGTCGGCACCCCTGCGGCGTCGATGCCGGACCCTTACACACGAGAGGAAAAGCAGGTCTGGTTCGACAGGCTGCTTGAGGCGCAAAACCGCATTTCCGCGCAGACGCAGGCCGCGCACGTCGGAAAAGATTACCGCGTGCTGATAGACGGCGTGACCTCCGATGGGCGGCTCACCGCGCGCACCTCCTGCAACAGACTCGTCCATATAAACGCTTCACCCGAACTCGTCGGAAGCTTCAGGGATGTGAGGATAACGGGCAGCAGCACCTGGAGCCTTGACGGCGAGCTGCTGTGAACGGCGCACGCAAACATTTTTCCCGGAGGTAAAAACATGGCTGAGATCACACCAATGATGCAGCAATACCTTAAAATAAAGCAGGAGCTTCCCGACTGTATCCTCTTTTTCCGCCTCGGCGATTTTTATGAGATGTTCAACGAGGACGCGTATACCGCCTCGAAGGAGCTTGAGCTTACGCTCACAACGCGCGACAGGGACAAGCCCGAGGACGAGCGCACGCCGATGTGCGGCGTGCCGTACCACGCCTATGAGAGCTACGTCGCCCGCCTGCTGGCAAAGGGCTACAAGGTAGCCATATGCGAGCAGACGGAGGATCCCGCCCTTGCAAAGGGACTTGTGAGCCGCGACATAGTCCGCATTATAACGCCCGGGACCGTTATGGAGCAGTCCATGCTGGAGGAGAGCAGGCAGAACTACATAAGCACCGTCTGCGCGGCAGACGGCGGCGCGGCGGTCTGCTTTGCGGATATCTCGACCGGCGAATTCCTCGCGGCCGAGTTTTCGGGTCCGGACGCGATGGGGCATA
>CAKTED010000213.1 GCA_934546725.1 uncultured Oscillospiraceae bacterium
CTTGTGGAGCGCTGCGTTTCCGGCTGGAAGGAGATAGAGTTCGAGGTCATCCGCGACGGAGCCGGTAACGTTATCACCGTCTGCTCCATGGAAAACGTTGACCCCGTCGGTGTGCATACCGGCGACAGCGTGGTCATAGCGCCCGCCGTCACGCTTTCAGATAAGGAATATCAGATGCTCAGAACGGCGTCGCTCAATATCATAAACGCACTCGGCGTGGAGGGCGGCTGCAACTGCCAGTTTGCGCTGAATCCCGATTCCTTTGAGTACGCCGTTATCGAGGTAAACCCCCGCGTTTCGCGCTCCTCGGCACTGGCGTCCAAGGCTACGGGCTATCCCATAGCCAAGGTGGCGACGAAAATCGCCATAGGCTACCGTCTCGACGAGATCCTCAATGCCGTTACGGGCAATACCTATGCGGCGTTTGAACCTACTCTCGACTATGTTTGCGTAAAGTTCCCCAAGTGGCCGTTTGACAAGTTCGTCTATGCAAAGCGCGAGCTGGGCACGCAGATGAAGGCGACCGGAGAGGTCATGAGCATCGCGGACTCCTTTGAGTGTGCGCTTATGAAGGCCGTGCGCGGAGCGGAGATATCCGTGGATACTCTAAATGTTCCTCATCTTGCGGCTCTTTCCGATGAAGAGATCAGAAGTAAGATGCATGAAACGACGGACGAGCGCCTTTTCGTCATATTCCAGGCGATAAAGCGCGGAGTTTCCACGGACGAAATATTCAATATCACAAAGGTGGACCGCTGGTTCATCGAAAAAATGCGCAATCTGGCCGATTATGAGGCCAAAATCGGCGGGCATCCTCTGAGCTTTGAGGATTATCTGTTCGGCAAAAAGATGGGCTATACCGATAAGGCGCTTGGACGCATATCCGGCACACAGCCCGAATATACCGTTGCGCCGACCTATAAGATGGTCGATACCTGCGGCGGCGAGTTCGCCGCGGAGACACCGTACTTCTACGCAACGTATAATACGGCGGAAAGCGGCGGGGAGAACGAGGCGCTTGCTCATATAGACAATAAGGGCAGGACAGTAATAGTCCTTGGCTCCGGACCCATCCGCATAGGCCAGGGCATCGAGTTCGACTACGCAAGCGTCCACTGCGTTTGGGCGCTCAAGCGCCTTGGTTACGAGGTTGTTATAATTAATAATAACCCGGAGACGGTTTCAACGGATTTTGACACCTCGGACAGGCTTTATTTCGAGCCGCTTAACCCCGAGGACGTGATGAACGTCATCAATATCGAAAAGCCCTGCGGAGTGGTCGTGGCCTTTGGCGGACAGACCTCCATAAAGCTTACGAAAACTCTCAGCCAGGCCGGTATCCGCATCCTTGGCACCTCGGCGGACAGCATTGATATGGCTGAGGACAGAGAGCGATTTGACGAGCTGCTTGAAAGCCTGAATATCAAGCGCCCTAAGGGCAGCACGGTCATGAACGAGGAGGAGGCACTGGCGGCGGCAAACCGCCTGACATATCCGGTCCTCATGCGTCCGTCCTACGTTCTTGGCGGACAGAACATGATTATCGCGTTTAATGACGACGATATCCGCGAATATATGGAAATAATCCTCAGAAACGGCATTGAGAACCCGGTTCTTATCGATAAGTATCTCAATGGCCGCGAGATAGAGGTGGACGCCATATATGACGGCGAGGATGTGCTCATTCCCGGCATCATGGAGCATATCGAGCGCGCGGGCATACACTCCGGAGACAGCATCGCCGTTTACCCGGCCACGCATATCGACGACGCGCTTGCCGACCGCCTTGTACGCACGACGCGCCAGCTTGCGGCCGGTCTTAACGCCGTCGGCATAGTGAACATCCAGTACATCATATATAATAACGACATCTACATAATTGAGGTGAACCCCCGCGCATCTCGCACGGTCCCGTACCTCAGCAAGGTAACGGGCGTGCCGATGGTGGAGCTTGCCATCAGAGCCTCGCTTGGCGAGAGCCTTGCGGATATGGGCTATGACGCCGGACTTTACCATCCATCGCCGTATACCGCCGTCAAGGTGCCTGTTTTCTCTTTTGAAAAGCTCGTTGACGTTGATACTCACCTCGGACCCGAAATGAAGTCTACCGGCGAGGTGCTGGGCATAGGCAAGGACCTTCAGGAGGCGCTTTACAAGGGCCTTGTAGCCGCGGGCTACAAGATGTATAAGAGCGGCGGCGTGTTCCTCACGGTGCGAGACAGTGATAAGCCGGAGATAACGGATATAGCCAAAAAGTTCCACAATCTCGGCTTCACCCTTTACGCGACTGCCGGAACGGCAAAAACGCTTACCAACGCGGGCTTTGCCGTGAATATAGTCGACAAGCTCCACGAGGGCGGAGAAAACACCAGCGTGAAGCTGCTCGAGAGCGGAAAGATAAACTATATCGTATCAACCTCCGCACGTGGACGCGTTCCTGCGCGCGACAGCGTAAAGATCCGCCGCAAGGCCAGCAGTCTCGGCATTGCCTGCCTTACGTCGATCGATACGGCAAACGCGCTGGCGGACAGCCTCATGAGCCGTTACAGCGAGATCAATACAGAGCTTGTTGACCTGAACAACATGCGCCACAGCAAGACGAGACTTGACTTTACAAAAATGCAGGGCTGCGGCAACGACTATATCTATATCGACTGCTTTGAGCGCGAGGTAAATTCGCCGGAGTCTCTTTCCGTGCTGCTTTCCGACCGTCACTTCGGCATAGGCGGAGATGGCATCATCCTCATTGAAAACTCCAAGGTGGCGGATGCGAAAATGCGCATCTTCAATCTTGACGGCAGCGAGGGACTTATGTGCGGCAACGGCATCCGCTGCGTCGGCAAATATCTCTATGATTCCCGCAACCTCAAGAAAAAGGTCATGACCATCGAGACAAAGAGCGGCATAAAGCAGCTAAAGCTCGTTACGAAAAACGACAAGGTAATGCGTGTAAGCGTGAATATGGGCAGGGCGGAGCTGAACCCGGCAAATATCCCCGTACTGCTTGACGGCGAGAGCGTTATAAACAGAAACGTGAAGATAGCGGGCGGAGAATACGCTATTACCTGCGTTTCCATGGGCAATCCGCACTGCATCGTGTTCCGCGATGATGTGGACGGCCTTGAGCTTGAGAAGATTGGCCCGATGTTTGAGACGGACGCCATATTCCCCGAGCGCGTGAATACCGAGTTTGTGCGCGTTATTGATGAGCACACGATAAAAATGCGCGTTTGGGAGCGCGGCAGCGGCGAAACGCTTGCCTGCGGAACTGGCGCCTGCGCTGCGGCAGTCGCCAGCGTTCTGAACGGCTTCTGCAAAAAGGGCGAGGATATCCGCGTCATGCTCGTGGGCGGCGAGCTTACGGTGAATTATACCGATGAGCGCGTCATAATGACGGGCAACGCCGAAAAGGTTTTTGAAGGCACAGTGGAATATTGATGTGATATAAGCACAATACAGAAA
>CAKTED010000214.1 GCA_934546725.1 uncultured Oscillospiraceae bacterium
AGATGAACTTGGTGTGGAAGCACTTGCTCAGGGGGCCGATGGCGGGGAAGATACACTGAACGTCAACCACGATGAGCTCTACGGCACCGGTGAGTATGGCGTTCTCCTGCTGCAGGAAGTTACCGGCCATGGGGATACCGTGACGCATGGTGACCTCGTTGGAGGTGCAGCACAGACCGACGATGTTGATGCCCTTTGCGCCGACGGACTTCGCCTTGGCGATCATCTCGGGGGTCTCGGCGATAACGGCAACAGCCTCGGAAACGGAGGGATCGTGGCCGTGGACAACGATGTTGACCATGTCTTTGGAAAGAACGCCGAGGTTTGCCTCGGTCTCGACCGGCTTGGGAGTGCCGAAGATGATGTCGGAGAACTCGGTACCCATCATGGAGCCGCCCCAGCCGTCGGCAAGGCCGACACGCATGGACTGCTTTACAAAGCTTCTGGGATCCGCCATAACGCCCATGTGGCACATGTGCATGGACTCGGTGACCTCGTGGTCAACGGCGCGGGGAGCAATGTCGAGCTCCATCCACTTGTCGCGGCGCTCCTCGGTGGCTCTGTTTATGAAGGTCTGATAGCCAAAGGGCTTACCGTACTCGTTGAGGCCCTTCAGAGCGAGGTCGTGGGCGATGTCGTAAATATCGCGGCCTTCGGTCTCAACGCCGAATTCCTTTGCTACGCTGATGCACTTTGCCTCGTCCTTGACCTGATAGATGCCGTCGGGGCTGGTCTCGGCGAGAGTGTAGCAGATCTCACGGCCATGGTCGGAGTGAGCCGCGCAGCCGCCCGCAGCGAACTGAAGGTAGTTTCTGCCGGCGATGGTATGAGCGGTAGCGCCGCAGATGCCCTTGGGGGACTTGGGGGTGATGCGGCAGGGACCCATGGAGCAGTTGCGGCAGCAAATGCCCTTTTCACCGAACTGGCAGTGATTCTTCTGCTGCTCGGCTCTGTCCTGCCAGGTGTCGATGCCTACTTCTCCAGCTTTGATCTTGAGAATGCTGGCATCACTTTCCATTTCCTCGATTGTTGTAAACTTTTTTGCCATTTTTCAAACTCCTTTATCGCCTATGTTTAATAGGTACGGAGCAAAGCCCCGTCCGGATTCAACTTGTTCAAAACGGATTATATCAACAGACAGCGCCCCTTGCAAAGGAACATTCTGCCGGTCGAGCCAGTAACATAAGTCCTGCCGCCGAAAAGCGGAGCAGAGAGCTTACTTGAGGAAGCCGCTGAGGATCTTTTCCTCCGCCTCCTCTTCGGAAAGTCCAAGGGTCATGAGCTTGAGAAGCTGGTCGCCCGCTATTCGGCCAATGGCGGCCTCGTGGATGAGCTGAGCGTCAACATGGTTTGCGGAGATGGCGGGCACGGAGCTCACCCTTGCGCTGCCCATGATGATGCTGTCGCACTGAACGTGGCCAAAGCAGGGTGCGTTGCCCGTAACGCAGGGGCGGAAGGTCTGCACGGAGGAATCCTGAGCAACGGAGCGGGAGACAACGCGCGCCCGCGCGCCCGCGCCGTTGAGGTTTATATTAACGTCCGACGCGGCGGTCTGGTCACCGTGGGTCAGAAGTCTTTCGGTGATAACGACCTCGCAGTTTTCCGCGGCGTCGATGGTCGTGGAGCGCAGTGTGCTGTCAACTCCGCGTATCTGCGCCATATCCAGCTCCATGTAGGAATTTTCCTGCATGTGAACTATCGTCTGCGGGTTCATGATGCGCTCGCCGGTACCCTCGCCCTCGCCGTAGTGCTTTTCGACGTATCTTACGCGGCAGTTTTTGCCGACGAAGAAGGTGTGGATGCCGTCATGCTGGGAGGTGTCGCAGCCGCTGTTGTGAATGCCGCAGCCGGCGACTATGAGAACATCGGAGTCATCACCGATGAAAAAGTCGTTATAGACCATTTCGCTGTGGCCGGTTTTTGTTATGATGACGGGGATGTGAACGCTTTCGTTTTTCGTGCCGGGCTTTATTATGATGTCAATGCCGGATTTGTCGGTTTTGCTGACGATCTCTATGTGCTCAGTGCTCCTGCGGCCCTGAAGCTGACCGTCTTCGCGGATGTTGTAGGCTCCTGCGGGGGTTTTGTGGAGGTCGGCTATCTCGCGAAGCAGATTTTTCTCGATTTCGTTCATCTGGAGGCCTCCTTCATGAAAGCGCAGCCGGTGCTTGTATCGTCCATGATGTGGGGGAATACCTCGCTGACGCTGCCCCTTCTGGCAACCGTGCCGCCGGAGATGAGCACGAGCTCGTCGGCCAGGCGGATGATGCGTTCCTGATGAGAGATTATGATGATGGTGCTGCTGGAGTTTTTGTGGATGCTTTCGAAGGTTTCCGTAAGCTTTGCAAAGCTCCACAGGTCGATCCCTGCCTCGGGCTCATCGAAAATCATGAGAGAGGAATTACGAGCGAGAATGCTGGCGATCTCGATTCTTTTGACCTCGCCGCCGGAGAGAGAAGCATCTATCTCCCTGCTTACGTATTCGTCCGCGCAGAGGCCGACCTTTGTGAGGTAAGCGCAGCAGTCGTCGCGCCTGAGCTTTTTGCCGGAGGCGATCGAGAGCAGATCGATTACCTGCATGCCCTTGAATCTGGGCGGCTGCTGGAAGCCGTAGCTTACGCCGAGACGCGCGCGCTCGGTTACGCTTTTGCCCAGAAGCTCCTCGCCGTCAAAGACGATGCTGCCGGACGTGGCCTCAACAAGACCCATTATGGCTTTGGCAAGGGTGGTCTTTCCGCCGCCGTTGGGGCCGGTTATTACGATGAACCGGCCTGTATCAACGTCGAGATTTATATTTTTAAGGATGTCCATCCGCCCATTGTCGGTTTGGACGGAGTAATTGAGGTTTTTTATGCTTAGCATGGTATTCCTCCGCACTGATGTTAGCTGATGTTAAGATACCGTGTCACATTTGCGGGAAATTTTGCACTCTTTGCAGATGCAGTATCTAATGCATTCCTGGTCATTATAGCACAAAGCGGTTGTTTTGTCGATAAGGAAAATAATTAAAAAGACAAATATTGAAGATTTGACACAAATGCCTAAAATGAAAAATCATATCCCCCCCTACCGCATACTTTTCACCAAAATGACGGAGAACATGCATAACGCAAAAACTCGATTGCCGGCATAAATAAGCAATAATAATTGACAGTCATCCGGCTCGGTGATATAATTACTGCCGCAATATGCCGGTGTGGCGAAACAGGCAGACGCCCGGGACTTAAAATCCCGTGCGGGGAGACCCGCGTACCGGTTCGATCCCGGTCACCGGCACCACGGCGGAGCAGGCTTCATATCGCCTGCTCCAACTTTATTTAAAATACGGCTCAGCATGGAACTACATCTTCCCATGCTGAGCCGTATCTGCTTTCAGAAGATAAAGATCATACCGCGACCTTGATGACTATCTTGTCGACGTGCATCTTTTTCGTTGCCGCGATGCGCGGCGCATGAG
>CAKTED010000215.1 GCA_934546725.1 uncultured Oscillospiraceae bacterium
GCTTAAAACGATCTGCTTTACGATAAATCTTGACGCGGTGGGCAATATGCCCTGCAACCCCGCGATCGGCGGCACGGGCAAGGGCCACCTTGTCCGCGAGCTGGACGCGCTTGGCGGCGAAATGGCCAGAGCTGCCGACAGGGCCTGCATACAGTACCGCATGCTCAACCGAGGCAAGGGACCGGCGGTATATTCTCTTCGCGCGCAGGCGGACCGGCGCGAATACCAAAAGATAATGAAGCACACGCTGGAGCTTCAGGAAAATCTCAGCCTGAAGCAGGCCGAGATAGTCGAGGTCGGCGCGGAGAACGGCCGCGTGAGCTGGGTCAAAACGCAGACCGGCGCGATATTTTCGGCGAAGGCCGTCGTTATCTGTTCGGGAACGTACCTCGCCGGGCGCACGATAATCGGCGACGTTACCCGTGAGGGCGGGCCGGACGGCATGTTCGCGGCGACGAAGCTTTCGGCAAGCCTTCGCGCGCTTGGCCTTGAGCTGCGCCGATTCAAGACCGGTACGCCGCCGAGGGTCAATTCGCGCAGCATCGATTACGGCAAAATGGAAATACAGCCCGGAGACGCCGAGCCTGAGCCGTTTTCCTTTGAAACGACAAAGGCGCCGGAAAACCGCGCCGCCTGCTACCTTACGTATACAAATGAGAAAACACATGAGATAATCCGCGCAAACCTTAACCGTAGCCCGCTTTATTCCGGCATTATCGAGGGCATCGGCCCGCGCTACTGCCCGTCCATTGAGGACAAGGTCGTGCGCTTTGCGGAGAAAAAGCGGCACCAGATCTTCATTGAGCCGATGGGGACGGATACGGAGGAGATGTACATTCAGGGCTTTTCCTCCTCCATGCCGGAGGATGTGCAGATAGCGATGCTGCACACGCTGCCGGGGCTCGAAAACGCCGAGGTCATGCGCGCGGCCTACGCCATTGAGTATGACTGCGTTGACCCGCTCGAGCTTCTGCCGACGCTTGAGACGAAAAAAATATCCGGCCTTTACGGCGCGGGGCAGTTCACCGGTACCTCCGGCTATGAGGAGGCCGCCGTGCAGGGCTTCGTCGCGGGCGTGAACGCGGCGCTGAAGATAAAGGGCGAGGAGCCGATGATAATAGACCGAAGCCAGGCATATATAGGTACGCTTATTGACGACCTCGTCACCAGGGGGACGAACGAGCCGTACCGCATGATGACCTCACGCAGCGAGTACAGGCTGCTGCACCGGCAGGATAACGCGGATATCCGCCTTTGCGGCATCGGCCGCAGGATCGGCCTTGTTTCAGAGGAGCGCTATGCGCGCGTTCTTGAAAAGTACCGCCTTGTGGAGGAGGAGGAAAAGCGCCTTGAGCGCACCTTTATCCCGACTTCGCCGGAGCTGCGCGCGTTTCTTGAAGCAAAGGGCAGCTCCGTGCCGCCGTCCGGCGTAGGCATGGCGGAGCTTATCCGCCGCCCGGAGCTGAGCTACGATGAGCTTGCGCCCTTTGATAAGGCGCGCCCGGAGCTTGACGGGGCCGTGCGCCGTCAGGTGGAGATAAGCGTGAAGTACGCCGGATATATAAAACGGCAGCTGAAGCAGGCGGAGGAGTTCAAACGCCTTGAAAACCGCCGCATACCGGAAGGTATAGACTACCTGTCCATAAACGGTGTGCGCACGGAGGCGAGGCAGAAGCTGGACAGGATCCGTCCGGCAAGCTTCGGCCAGGCCTCGAGAATATCCGGCGTAAACCCGGCGGATATCGCCGCGCTGATGGTTTACCTCGAAAGGGGCGGCAAAAATTGAGGGGGGTACTCTTTGACCTTGACGGCACGCTCTGGGATTCCGCCGCGGGCGTGAGCCGCGCGTGGAGCGAGGTGCTGGAGAAGCATGGCTTCCGGGAGCGCGTGGACGTTCCCCGAATGCACGGCATGATGGGAAAGCAGATGGACGAGATCGCGGCGCTGCTTTTTCCGGACTGCACGGGAGACGGGCGGACGGCGCTTATGGCAGAGTGCTGCGAGCGTGAGCACGAGGTCCTTTCCCAAAGTGGAGGAGAGCTTTTTCCGCAGCTCGAGGAGACGCTTCAAAGGCTGAAGAAGCGGTATTTTCTTGCGATAATAAGCAACTGCCAGCGCGGCTACATTGAAACGTTTCTCGAATATTACGGCTTTGAAAAATATTTTGACGACACGGAGTGCTTCGGCGCGACGGGGCTTTCAAAGGGCAAAAATATCGCCGCGCTCATGCGGCGCAATGCGCTTGACGCGGCGGTTTACGTCGGCGATACGCAGGGCGACCTTGACGCGGCAAATGAAGCGGGCGTGGAATTTATCCACGCGGCCTACGGCTTTGGAAGGACGCCGGAGGCGCGCCATGAGCTCGAAAGCCTGGACGGGCTGCCTGAGCTTCTGAAAAAAATCGGCTTTTAAAGTATGCAGAGCCAGCGCAGCAGAAGAAGCAGCGCAAGTCCCGGTACGCCGAGTATGCCGATAACGGCGGCGTTTATGAGATTCACCCCGAGCGAAAAGCCTATGTAAGCGCCAAGCCGCTCCAGAAGCAGCAGCCCGGCAAAGCCGAGAGCGGTATTTAGCAGCAGCTTGAAAAGCAGCCTTATCGGCGCGATGAAAACGCGCGTCGCCGCGATAAGCAGTATGATACCGGCGACAGCGGCAGCGGAGAAGATAAAGACGTTCATTCTCCGCTCTCCTCCGGCGGCTCAGGACGCGGCGCGCCGAGCTGCTTTATTTTGCGCAGGATATATGTGTGCCTTGCGCGCAGCATGTTGATCTCATATATGCTGGAGTAAATAAGGTCGTCCTCTACCGCGGCGTTAAAAGCGCGGTATGCGCAGTGCAGCTCGTCGCTGACCTTGGCAAGCTCGCCGCGAAGCGCCGCAAGCTCGCGCGCGGCTGAGCGCAGCATGGCTTTATCATTCATACAGTCACATCCGTTTCCTTTGCGGTGTTACCAGTATTTTATTCGCGCACGGACCGTTTTAAACCGGAAAAGGTAAAAATTTCTTCGTGTCTTTTTCACGCGGGCGGGCATAATGCAAACAGGGGGACGGAAATGCGCCGGTAAAAAGCCTTCCCGGCGACAGCGGGGAAGGCGGCAGATACAGACAGAAAAGAGAGAGAAGATACCGCGCGGGATCAGAAACCGCACTGACGCGAAAATGCGAAAGCTGCGAATGAACCCTTCCGCATGCCCCGAAGCCGGTCGATGGCGAACAGAAATTTCGCCATCGGCCGGTTTTTCAATTTGTTAATGACTTATCTTTAAAAGCATGGTATGATAGGACTGTAATCGCGGCGTCGTTTGAGGGAAAGGAGCCTTGATGTGAACATTGCCATGTTTTTGAAGCCGAAGGTGGAGGTCGCGTACCTTTATGACGATTATTCCCTGCGGCAGGGACTGGAAAAAATGAGCTACCACGGCTATACGGCCATACCGGTCATAAGCAGAAGCGGAAA
>CAKTED010000216.1 GCA_934546725.1 uncultured Oscillospiraceae bacterium
GGTATGGAGCAACAAGGTTGACCTTTGCCCGGACGGTTGCTATATTGATAGCGTTCCTGTAGGGGGTGCGCTCGGTGTCTGAGAACTGCGCTAATATCATCGATCTGCTGATTGAACAGCGGCATAATCGGGGAATGACGCAAAAGGAATTGGCGCAAGCCGCTTGCCTGACGCAGTCCGTTATTGCCCGGCTGGAGAGCAAGAAAGCCACCCCTCAGCTTGATACCCTCTTAAAGGTTGCCGCCGCTCTTGGCTGTGATCTGGCGGTTGTACCCGCTTCCAAATAATAAAAATGAGTAGCCTCCCACTTCAATAGAGAACCACTCATTCGCACATGGACACGCGGTGGGCCGTATAAATACAAAAGGGGGCGGCATCACTGCCGCCCTGCACATATTCATTTGTTTTCCGCCGCCTCGCAATACTCGGCGATAAACTTCTTGATCTCCGTTGTTGGCGTTGTACAGTTATTGGCACAGGCTTGCCTGAAACGTTCCAAAACGTCCGGCTTTAAGTCCAACGGGAAGCGAACATAGTTTTTCCGTAAACTTTTTATCTGCTGGGCATATTTACTTTCTGCCATTTTTCACCGCCCCCCAAATATCAAATAGCATAACTGCTGCCATCAAAACGGCTGCAACATAAAAGAGCCAGTTAAAAGCCCTCTGCGAAACTGCATAGATGCAATTCGCCGCGAACAACAAATATAACGGCACGTTAATTTTTTTCTTGCACATTTTCCTTCAGATGGGGTATAATGTACTGAGGGAGTTGGGAAGGTTTCCCTCCCCAACCTCTTAGCCCTTGAATATTGTGTGGATAACTAAGGCGATGTTTGCTATGGCAGCAAGTATTTCGATTATTGTCTTTGTGATTTCCAATTTACTCTCGGGCTTTTCTTTTTGGGCTTGCCCATCTGTTTACCTCCCTTCTGATTTTCATTGAACCATATACGTCCGTATTTGTCAAGCGCTTTCGGGCAAATTAGGCAAAAAAATCCCCGGCCTACAAGCCGGGGATTTAACATATACCCATAGAGCGCAATTTACAACATTCTGCGCAGCTCAGCACAGCAGCTTTCCACTCTGCCGATACGGTATTCAGCCGCCTCGGCAAACTGCTTACGCGCCGTTTCGTCGCCCGTACTCCAACATGTGATAATAAACGCAAAAGGGGCGGCATTACTGCTACCCCCTCCTGCTATTGCGACAAAAAATCTTCTATTGCCTTTTTGATAATCTGCGCCTGCGGGATGCCCTCATCAACGCATTTCGCTTTGAACGCAGCCGCCGTTTCTTTCGGAATACTCGCGGAAATAATCGTGTACGTTTTCTTGTTATAGCGGCGCTTTACCTCCGTCGAGGTCCTGGTCTTTCTTTTCTCCTCCGGCATGGTATCACTCCTCAAAAGATTTTACTTTCCGTGATATATTTCTTGACCGCCGTCGCGTCCGGCGCGGCTTCTTTCGGGATTTTATACTCAATTTCAACGCCGCCGAGTGTTCTTTTGACTTTCCACTCGTGCGAAAGCTCCGTTACAGAATATTCCCGCTCGCCTTTTTTGATAATCATCAGTTGCATAATAAATAGCCCTCCATATTTGGCACTTGTTTTTTTCGTTTGTGCTGTTATAATAAGACTTACGCGAGGGACGGTTTCACGTCCGCTCCCCGCCTCGGCTTACTTGCCGGGTTTAGCCTTGCTCGGTTTTGGCTTTACAAGGGTGATCGTAACTTTGACTCGTTCGACCGTGTCGTTACGTTCAACTGCTTTTGCCAATTCCTGCAAGGCTTTTTCTATGCTGTCCATAGCGTTTCTCCTTTCCTTTAGGATGTGGTTATTATACCATACGCTCATTAGTATGCCGATGTAAATATGCACTATTTTCAAAAAAGTATCCCCGGCCTACAAGCCGGGGATTTAACATATACCCATAGAGCGCAATTTACAGCATTCTGCGCAGCTCGGCACAGCAGTTTTCCACTCTGCCGATACGGTATGACGGAGAATTTGAGCCTCCGCATCCACTGGTGAGATAGAAAATCCAGCGTTTACGGACGTTCCCGGTGTGACACGGGCAGATATTTTAAAATCCCCAAAAAATTTTCGCATTTAACACTTGACAAATCTGAAAACTGTGTTATTGTATTAATTGCTTAGTACAATAACACACGGAGGTGTTCCGATGATATGGCAGCTTTCAAGTGATTCGCCGATATACTCGCAGCTGGTGCGGCAGATAACGGTCGGCATCGTATCCGGCGAATATGCGCCAGGCGAAAGGCTGCCGTCGGTGCGTGAGCTTGCGCTGGAGGCAAGTGTGAACCCGAACACGATGCAGCGCGCACTGGCGGAGCTGGAGCGGCAGGGGCTGGTTTACAGCCAGCGGACGACCGGAAGATTTGTAACGGAGGATGGGAAAATGATATCAGAAGCAAAGCTCAGGCTTGCCGAAACGCAGATAGCGGCCTTTCTTGAGGCCATGACGCGGCTCGGCTACGAAAAGAGCGAAATAATCAGGCTCCTTGAAAGGGACGCCGGAGGGGAGGAGAAGTAAAAATGGCAGTTCTTGAATGCAGCTCGCTGAGCAAAAATTACGGCAGTCTTGCGGCGCTTAAGGACATAAATCTGTCCATAGAGCCGGGGCGGATAGTCGGACTGCTCGGCCCGAACGGCAGCGGCAAGACCACGCTTATAAAGCTCATAAACGGCCTGCTCACGCCGAGCTCGGGGAGCATAAGCGTCTGCGGAACGGCGCCGGGCCGCGAAAGTCACGCGCTCGTCAGTTACCTGCCGGAGCGCACATGCATCCCGACGTGGATGACGACGGCGCAGCTTCTCGACTTTTATGCGGACTTTTACGCGGATTTCCGCCGAGACGCAGCGCGCGAAATGCTCGCCCACCTCGGTATCCCTCTCAGACAGCAGATAAAGAAGATGTCAAAGGGCACGCGCGAAAAGGTCCAGCTCATAATGGTCATGAGCCGCAGCGCAAAGCTTTATCTGCTCGATGAGCCGATAGGCGGCGTTGACCCCGCCACTCGCGATTATATACTCAACACCATTATTTCAAATTACAACCCCGAAGCGGCCGTTATTATTTCGACGCATCTTATCGCAGACGTCGAGAAGGTGCTTGACGAGGTCGTATTCATCAATTTGGGGCAGCTTGTTCTGCGCTCATCCGTAGATGAGATCCGCGAGGAGCGCGGCATGAGCGTGGACGCCCTGTTCAGGGAGGTATTCAAATGCTGAGAAAGCTTTTAAAGCACGAGCTGCGGGCGACGGGGCGCATAATGCTGCCGCTTTACCTTATTCTCATTTTGGCAGCAGTCTGCGCGAATTTTTCGATGCGCGTGCTTGAGCACTCAAGCCTGCGGCTGCTAAACGTGATTTCCGGTGTGCTTATAGC
>CAKTED010000217.1 GCA_934546725.1 uncultured Oscillospiraceae bacterium
GGACTATGGCCCGCTCGGCGTAGAGCTCAAGAACAACGTCAAGAAGGCATGGTGGAAGAAATTCGTTCAGGAAAACCCCTATAACGTCGGTTTGGACGCCGCCATCCTCATGAACCCTCAGGTATGGGTCGCCTCCGGCCATGTGGCCACCTTTAACGACCCGCTCATCGACTGCAAGGCCTGCAAGGCCCGCCACAGAGCGGACAAGCTCGTTGAGGAGTGGAATAAGGAAAACAGCGTTACCGACGTAAACGTTGAAGCGATGAACAATGACGAGCTCATTGCCTATATCCGCGAAAAGAGCATTCCCTGCCCCGAGTGCGGAAAGTCCGACTTTACCGATATCCGCAAGTTCAACCTCATGTTCAAGACCTTCCAGGGCGTTACGGAAGACTCCGCCTCCACCGTTTACCTCCGCCCCGAGACCGCACAGGGCATTTTCGTAAACTTCCAGAACGTTCAGCGCACAACGCGCCGCAAGCTCCCCTTCGGCGTATGCCAGATAGGCAAGAGCTTCAGAAACGAGATCACCCCCGGCAACTTCACCTTCCGCACCCGTGAGTTCGAGCAGATGGAGCTTGAGTTCTTCTGCAAGCCCGGAACGGAGCTTGAATGGTTCGATTACTGGCGCGGCTACTGCCACGAGTGGCTCAAAAGTCTCAACATGCAGGACGAAAATATCCGCCTGCGCGACCATGAGCAGGCCGAGCTGAGCCATTATTCCAACGCCACCACGGACTTCGAGTTCATGTTCCCGTTCGGCTGGGGCGAGCTCTGGGGCGTTGCCTCCCGTACAAACTTCGACCTCACCGCTCACCAGAACACCTCCGGCAAGGACCTGACCTATTTCGATCAGGACGCGAAGGAGCACTATATCCCCTACGTTATCGAGCCCTCGCTCGGAGCCGATCGCGTAACGCTTGCCTTCCTCATCGACGCATACGACGAGGAGGTCGTGGACGCGGAAAAGAACGACACCCGCGTTGTCCTGCACCTGCATCCCGCTCTCGCGCCGTTCAAGGCCGCCGTTCTCCCGCTCTCCAAGAAGCTCGGAGGCAAGGCCGAGGAGATCTACCACATGCTCCAGAAGCACTTCATGGTCGACTATGACGAGGCCGGTTCCATCGGCAAGCGCTACCGCCGTCAGGACGAGGTCGGAACTCCGCTGTGCATCACTGTCGACTTCCAGACCACCGGCGACGATACCACTCCCGCCGACAACTGCGTGACCGTCCGTGACCGCGACACCATGCAGCAGGAGCGCGTGAGCATTGACAGACTGGTAGACTATATTTCCGAAAAGATCGCGTTTTAATTGGAGGTTATTTCGTGGAAAAAGAGCTGAAGATGAAAGAACTGAGAGTTTACGCTGAGGAGATCCGCGTTAAAACTCTCGAGGTCTTTGCGCATCTCGGTTTCGGTCATATCGGCGGAGCAATGTCCGTTGTCGAGACCGTTGCGGTGCTGTACGGCAGCATGATGCGCTACGACCCGAAAAATCCCGCATGGCCGGACAGGGACAAGCTCGTCATGTCCAAGGGTCACGCAGGCCCCACGCTTTACGCCATGCTCGCCATGAAGGGCTTCTTCCCCGAGTCCATGCTTCGTGAGCTCAATCAGGGCGGCGGCCGTCTCCCCAGCCACTGCGACCGCAATAAGACTCCCGGCATCGATATGACCACCGGTTCGCTCGGTCAGGGGCTTTCCGCCGGTATCGGCATCGCCCTTGGCGACCGTATGGACGGCCGCGACTGCAACACCTACGTCATTCTCGGCGACGGCGAGCTTGACGAGGGTCAGAACTGGGAAGGCTTCATGTTTGCGAAGCACTATAAGCTTGATAACCTCATCGTTTTCATAGACGCAAACGGCCAGCAGCTTGACGGCTATACAAAGGACGTTATGGACACAGAGAGCATTGGCGACAAGCTGCGCGCCTTCGGCTGGTTCACCCAGGAGGTGGACGGCCACAATATTGAGTCCATTTATGACGCCGTGACCGCCGCGAAGGAAAATTCCGGCACGCCATCCGTCATCGTCCTCCACACGAAGAAGGGTCACGGCTGCACCTTTGCCGAGGGCATCGTGGCAAACCACCACATAAACTTCACTCCCGAGCAGATGGACGAGGCGCTCAAGTCCGCCAGAGCCGTGCTCGAGGCGGCGCGCGGATAAGGAGGGGTCAAATATGTTCAAAATTCTCGGTACCATCGAAAAGAGCCCCGTCCTCATGCGCGACGCTTATTGCGGCGCTCTCATGGACATGGCAAAAACCAACCGCAATATCGTAGCGCTGGACGCCGACCTTGTCAGCTCCTCCGGCATGAAAAATTTCTTTAAGGAATATCCCGACCGCGCCATACAGTGCGGCATAGCCGAGGCCAACATGATCGGCATAGCCGCCGGTCTTTCCCTGACGGGCAAGGTCCCCTTCGCCCACAGCTTCGGTACCTTCGCTTCGCGCCGCGTGGCGGATCAGATCTTCATCTCCGCCTCCTACGCAAAACTCAACGTAAGGATCATCGGCTCGGACCCCGGCGTTACCGCCGCGTACAACGGTGGAACGCACATGCCCTTTGAGGATATGGGCATGCTGCGCACCATCCCCGAAATAACGCTCATCGAGCCCGCCGACCCCGTAGCGCTTGACGATATCGTCCGTCAGCTGGCAGACGTCTGGGGCGTATATTACATCAGAATGGCACGCAAGAACGTTATGGGCATCTACGAAAAGGGCAGCACCTTCGAGATAGGTAAGGGCAACGTTCTCAGAAACGGCGGAGACGTTACCATAATCGCCAGCGGCATCATGGTCGCCGAGGCTCTCAAAGCGGCGGACATGCTCGCCGAGCTCGGCGTTTCCGCCCGCGTGGTCGACATGTTCACCTGGAAGCCCATCGACGCTCAGCTCGTTGCAAGGTGCGCAGAGGACACCGGCGCCATCGTCACGGCTGAAAATCACAACACCATCGGCGGTCTTGGCAGCGCCGTGGCGGAGGCTGCCGTGAAGAGCGTTCCCTGCCCCATTGAAATGGTCGGCTCAAACGATCAGTTCGGTCAGGTCGGTACGGAGGCATATCTCCGCCAGGCCTATAACCTCACGGCAGAGGCCATAGTTGAAGCAGCCAAGCGCGCAATAGAGCGCAAATAATCCGATCATCTGTACAGAAAAAAATCTGACCGGCCGCAAATGCAGCCGGTCAGATTTTTCATGTGCTGTGATTCTCCGGTCAATCAGAGAGGGTAGCGCTCATTATCTGCACGTCATTCAGAGCAAGCGGAGCGACAAGCCTCGTCTCGGACGCGAACCCGGCGAAGCGGATCGCGTCCGAAAACTGCGCCCGCAGGCGCGTTTCGAGGCCAACCGCCGCATAGCGGCGGCTCTTAGGCCGAGATGGAGGAGCA
>CAKTED010000218.1 GCA_934546725.1 uncultured Oscillospiraceae bacterium
GCAGACTGTCGCAGCCAATATGGATATTCCGGTCTTTCCGGCCAACGATACGCTGTTTCTCGGCCAGGTCGAGCGCATAGGCATATTTAATGAGATGTGCCGCATGTGCGGAGACTGCGTACTTGGAAATACCGGCGGCATCTGTCCCATAACAAAATGCGCAAAGTCGCTCGTTAACGGACCGTGCGGCGGACAGAAAAACGGCAAGTGCGAGGTAAACCCCGAGAACGACTGCGCATGGATACTCATATATAATAAGATGAAGGAGCTTGGCCAGGAGGAAAAGTTCATAAACAATATGCTTGACGATAAGGGCTATTCCGCCTTTACATACCCGAGAACCGTAAACCTGAAGGAGGCAAAAAAGCAATGAGCAAACTCAGAGAAGCGCTTGAAAGCGGAAAGTTTGGCGTAACGGCAGAAATGGCGCCACCCAAGGGCTGCGATTTTTCAAAGCAGATGGAGGATGCTCAGCTGCTTCGCGGAAAGGTTCACGGCATTAACGTAACGGATATGCAGTCGGCATGTCTTAAGGCCTCGTCGATAGGCCTGTGCATCAAGCTCAAGCAGGCAGGACTGGATCCCATAATCCAGATGACCGGCCGCGACAGGAGCAGAATGGCCATCATGGGCGATTTCCTCTCCGCCGCCGCTTTCGGGATAGATACCATGCTTGCCCTTACCGGAGACCACACCACAGTTGGCGACTGCAAGGACGCGAAGCCCGTTTTTGACCTTGATTCCTGCGGCATTCTCAAAATGCTCAGCGAGAGGGAGGCGACGAACAAGGACTGCGGCGGCAACGACATGGACGGCGAGGCCCCGAAGTTTTACAAGGGCGCGTGCGTAACGCCGATATATGAGCCCCAGATACTCCAGATAGCCAAGCTCAAAAAGAAGGTGGATTGCGGCGCGCAGTATATACAGACGCAGGGCATATTCGATATTGAAAGCCTGAAGCGCTTTATGGACGCTGTTGACAAAGCCAATATAAAGGTTCATATCATGGCAGGTATTATCCCGCTCAAGACGGCCGGCATGGCAAAGTATATGAACGCAAGCGTTCCCGGTATCGACGTTCCCGACTGGATGATCCAGCGCCTTGCCGATGCAGCTGCCGAGGGCAAGGAAAAGGGCGTGAAGGGTCTGCCGACAAAGGCCGGCATGGAGATGGCCGCGGAAATGATACAGAAGATCAAGGATGAGAAAATCTGCGATGGCGTACATATCATGGCTATCGGCGCGGAAAAGAACGTTCCCAAAATTCTTGAAATGGCGGGTGTGTCAATATGAAGATAACTGTTATCGGCGCGGGTCCCGGCGGCTACGAGGCAGCGCTTTACGCAGCAAAGAAGGGCGCTGAGGTCGTACTCATAGAAAAGGACAGCCTTGGCGGAACCTGTCTCAACAGAGGCTGCATTCCCACAAAAGCATTCCTTGCGTCTTATGATGTACTGAATACTGTTGAGGAGGCCGGAAGCTTTGGCGTGAATATAAGCGGAGATGTCAAAGTGGATTATCCCGCAATACTTGCGAGAAAGAACAAGGTCATGGAATCGCTCATCAAGGGCATCCAGTTCCTCTGCAAAAAGAATAACGTAACGGTCATAAAGGGAAAGGGCAGCCTCAGGGATACGCACACAGTTGAGGTAACGAAGGATGACGGCAGCGTGGAGACCGTGGAGACGGATTATATCATCCTCGCAACCGGCTCCGTACCGGTCTGCCCCGGCGTTTTCAAGGTGGACAGAAAAAGAGTTATCACGAGCGACGAGGTTCTTGATTTTGCCGAGGCGCCGAGATCCATGATACTTGTAGGCGGCGGCGTTATCGGAAGCGAGATCGGCCAGTTCCTTGCCGGAATGGGCACTCAGATGACGGTCGTTGAAGCGCTGCCGAGACTGATGGCAACGATGGACGAGGATGTAAGCAAGCAGCTGGCGCGTCAGTTTAAAAAGGATAAGATCAAGGTGATCTGCGGCGACGGCATAACGGAGGTCGAGCCCGGAGAAAGCGACGTTACGGTCACGCTGGCAAGCGGAACAAAGCTTACGGCAGACTATGTGCTGGTAGCCGTGGGAAGAGCGCCGTATACCGAGGGACTTAACCTTGAAGCCGCCGGAGTAGAAATGGGCGAGCGCGGCAGAGTGGCCGTGAACGAATACATGCAGACCTCTGCCGGAAACATTTACGCCATAGGCGATATCGTTGCCAGCGCTCAGCTTGCGCATGTTGCGACGAAGGAGGGCTTTACGGCGGTTGACAATATTTTCGGCGCAAATAAGAAAATGACGTACCATGCCGTGCCCGGATGCGTTTTTACCAATCCCGAGATAGCCAGCGTAGGCACGCTT
The DNA here is from genome assembly GCA_934546725.1 of uncultured Oscillospiraceae bacterium. Classification (GTDB taxonomy): domain Bacteria; phylum Bacillota; class Clostridia; order Oscillospirales; family Oscillospiraceae; genus RGIG6375. The sequence continues at coordinate 2,355 of CAKTED010000218.1, forward strand.
GAATGGCAGCTTCAGAAGGAAGGCAAGGAGCCGGGTAAGGACTATAAGACCGGCAGCTTTGACTTCAAGGCTTTGGGTAAGGCGCAGGCATCGGGTCATATAACAGGGTTTGTCAAGGTAATATGCGATATGAACGATGTACTTATCGGCGCGGAGATCGTTGGAGCAAGAGCCTCTGACATGCTTCAGGTGCTCACGACGGCCGTTCAGCTTGGACTGACCGCAGAGCAGCTTTCCGAAAGCATTTATCCGCATCCCACAATGTGCGAAGCAATCGCTGAAGCGCTGCATGACGTACACGGCATGAGCACGATGAAGGTTTAAAATTACCGAAACGGAGGTTTAAATAATGAATTGTCCTGCTGAACTTAAATATTCGAAGGAGCATGTATGGGTAAAGAGCGAGGGAGATACCGTAAAGCTTGGTATTACGGATTTTGCTCAGGATCAGCTTGGCGACATACTTTTCGTCGATCTCCCCGAGGTTGGAGGAAGTGTGAGCGCAGGTAATGTATTCACCGAGGTAGAATCATCCAAGACCGCGTCCGAGGTGCCTTCTCCCGTGAGCGGCGAGATAGTTGCCGTGAACGAAGCACTTGACGATTCTCCCGAAGCGATAAACGAAAATGCATATGATGCATGGATCATTGAAGTGAAGCTCAGCGACCCGGCCGAGCTGGAGGGACTTCTTTCCGCGGCTGATTATGAGACCGGCTGCGAAGAATAACTGACATGCTGACCGTGAAAAAACTGTACCATTAAAAGACTTCTTCGGCGGGAAGCTTTTGCGGAAAGCGCTTTTTGCATTTTTCGCAAATTGATGAATTTCAAGACCCCTGACTGAAGCGGAAAACAGTCAGGGGTCTTTTGCCATATCAGGCGACAGGAGGAGAGCAATGACGAAATATCTCGAGGATATGAGCAGGGAGGAGAAGCTGGAGATCATCCGCCGCCCCGGGCGCAGCAGAGAACAGCTCCTTTCCATCCTGCTTGATTTGCAGAAGCTTTCTGCAAGCAGCAGCATTGATGAGGAGACTGCGCTGCTTGTAGC
>CAKTED010000219.1 GCA_934546725.1 uncultured Oscillospiraceae bacterium
CCGCGGGAGTTAAGGCCATCGTCTGCACCGCCGACGGCGACGTGGCGCATCAGGCGGAGCTGGCTGCTGCGGAGTTCCCCGATATGGTCAAGGTAATGGTCGGCGGCCGCCGCGAGGGCTGGCACGACTTCAACAGCGAGATGGCGCTTTGCAGCGATGTTTATGAGCGCAGCGCCTCCACCCCCTGCGGAGATGAGCCGATGCTCATGCTCTTCACCTCCGGAACCTCCGGCTACCCCCGCATTGCCGCGCATTCCTACACCTATCCCCTCGGCCACTACATCACCGCCAAATACTGGCACAACGTGGATCCCGACGGCCTGCACTTCACGATATCCGACACCGGCTGGGGCAAGGCGCTCTGGGGCAAGCTCTACGGCCAGTGGCTCTGCGAGGCGGCAACGTTCGTCTATGACTTCGACCGCTTCAATTCCGACGATATCCTCCCCATGTTCAAAAAGTACAATATCACCACCTTCTGCGCGCCTCCCACGATGTACCGCTTCTTCATCAAGGAGGATCTGTCGAAGTACGATCTTTCCAGCATAAAGTACGCCACCACCGCCGGAGAGGCGCTCAACCCCGAGGTTTACCACCAGTTTTACAGGGCCACGGGTCTGCGCATCATGGAGGGCTTCGGCCAGACGGAGACGACGCTTTCCATCGCAAACCTCGTGGGCACCACGCCGAAGATCGGCTCCATGGGCCGCCCGAGCCCGCTTTACGACATATATGTGCTTGATCCGGACGGCGGAGTATGCAAGCCCGGCGAGACCGGCGAGATCTGCATCCGCACCGACGACGGCAAGGGACCCTGCGGCCTCTTCATGGGCTACTACGGCGACGAGGAGCACACCCGCCAGGCGTGGCACGACGGCTTTTATCACACCGGCGACCAGGCTACCATGGACGAGGACGGCTACCTCTGGTACGTTGGCCGCATAGACGACGTTATCAAGTCCTCCGGCTACCGCATCGGGCCCTTCGAGATCGAGAGCGTCATCATGGAGCTGCCCTACGTTCTTGAGTGCGCCATCACCGCCGCGCCCGACCCGATCAGAGGCCAGGTCGTCAAGGCGACCATCGTGCTCGTAAAGGGCAGAGAGGCCTCCGACGAGCTGAAGAAGGAGATCCAGGAGTACGTCAAGACGCACACCGCGCCCTACAAGTACCCCCGCATCATCGAGTTCGTTGACGAGCTGCCCAAGACCATCAGCGGCAAGGTGCGCCGCGTTGAGATCCGCAACCGCGACGCCGCGAAGAACTGACGCCGCGCGATATTTTACGGTAAGTTCACGGTGGCTGCGGCTCTTTCTCCCTCACTCCCTCAACACACCATCACACACCCGTTCGCAGCTGCCGGTGCTTATAATTATAACGGCCGCCCTCCGTTTTTTTCGGAGGGCGGCCGTTGAGCGTTTGAGGGGGATTGTTTGCTGTCATTCAGAGGGAACGCGGGTAAAGATCATTTCGTCATTCAGAGGGAGCGTAAGCGACCGAAGAATCCCCAGGTTGGTTGATGGAGGGTAACGATGACGTACTGCGTTGCGCCTGACCGGGGGATCCCCGCTGCGCGAGGATGACGGTGGAGGGCGCGGGCTTTCCGCGTCCGCTGGGTGGGCGCGGAAGCCGGGATTACATTACCGTGCGGCGGTAGCCGAGGGCGGGGTCGACGATATTTGCGAGCGGCATGCCGTCAAGGAAGCGGCGGAGGTTATCGGCGCATATTTCCGCGATGCGCCGCTCGGTTTCGGGCAGGTGGCCGAAGCCGATGCCCGCGACGTGCGGCGTTATGATCACATTGTCCATCGCCCAGAGCGGGCTGGACTCCGGCAGCGGCTCGGGCTCGGTGACGTCCAGCGCCGCGCCGAAAAGGCGTCCGGACGCAAGGACGCGCTCAAGCGCCGGGGTATCGATAAGACTGCCGCGCCCGACGTTTACAAGCAGGGCGTCCGGCTTCATGAGCAGCAGGCGGCGCTCATTGAGCAGGCCGCGCGTCTGCTCCGTGCCGGGCAGGCAGCATATGACGGCGTCGGCAAGGGCAAGCTGTTCGTCCAGTGCCTCAAGCGTATACATTTCATCAAAGCAGTCCGGTTTTTCGCGCGCAACGCGGCGGATACCAACGCAGCGCGTGCCGAACGGGCGCAGTCGCTGAGCCGTACACACGCCGATGTCGCCCGCGCCGAGAATGAGCGCGCGCCTGCCCTCAAGCGTTGCCTCGCTGCCGAGCGAATGCCATTTCCCCTGCCGGGCATAGGCGGGCAGGCGGCGGCAGAGCGCCAGCAGGCAGGCGAGAATATGCTCGGCGATGACGGGGCCGAACGCGCCGCTGGCATTCGTGAGAACGACGTCCTCGGGCAGGCGGCCCGCGACGGCGTCCACGCCCGCCCACGTCATCTGGAGCCAGCGCAGCCCCTTCGCGGCCGCGAGAGCCTCCGGCGCGGCGAAGCCTATGACGACGTCCGCGCGGGAGAATATTTCCGCCGCCTCCTTCGGGGGCGTGTCCGGCAGGGCGCGCTCAAAGCGGCAGCGCCCCTCGCCCGCGCGGGTGATGATCTCTTCCGCCTCGGGCCGGAACGGCGAGGCAAGGACTACGTTTATCATGATATCAGCTCCTGTGAGTTTATTTATTATATGTATGGGAGTGCCACGGAGGAACCAACGGGGGGATTGCGTCGTCGCAAAGTCCGCTCGACTCCGCTTCCTCCTTGCGTCGAAAGCTTCGCTCGCTCCCTTGCTCCTCCTCTTCGTCCGCGATCCGCTTCGCCGGGTTCGCGTCCGAGACGGGGGTAGCGGAGCGCGAGAATGACGGGAGGACTGGGGAGGCGGTGGTCGTTACCATGGTGGAACCAACGGGGGGATTCTTCGCCTGCTGCGCAGGCTCTGAATGACGGAAATAGTCTTTACCCGCGCTTCCTCTGAATGACGTGCGAGAGGGGGCGTGCGGCGCGGGGTGCGGCGGTAACGTGGACGCGGAGGCTGAAGGTTTCCGTCATTCAGAGGCCGCAGGCCGTGGAATCCCCTAAGCAGGGGCATGGCAGTACGATGTCATTACCGCGAGGAACCAACGGGGGGGATTCTTCGCCTGCTACGCAGGCTCTGAATGACGGAAATAGTCTTTACCCGCGCTTCCTCTGAATGACGTGTGAGAGGTGACTGCACAGCGGGGCGAGAGGCGAAATTGACAAAACGCGCGCGAGCATGTAAAATCATGTCGAAGGACACGAAAAACATATGGGCATACCGCCCGGAAACGGAGAAAGCACCATGATGAACACAAAGAAAAGGCTCGCCGCCGCAGCGGCGCTTCTTGCGATGCTGCTGACGCTCTGCTCCTGCTCGGCCACCGTTGTGAAAAAGCCGGACGACGGGCCCGAGCCCACGGTATCCGCG
>CAKTED010000220.1 GCA_934546725.1 uncultured Oscillospiraceae bacterium
GTTATAGACAGAAACGGAAAATCCGTTTGTTTCAAGATTAAGAGCAAGATTTTCACCCATTACGGCAAGGCCGATAATGCCTATGTCGCTTTTGACCATATCTCAGTTTCTCCAATCGCAAAAAATTGTTTATTCCTGCCTGACATTATACTATTTGTTGTAAAATTTATCAAGAAAATTTATGCCATTGCTTGAAAAATTATTAAGCAGCCCGTATAATACGTTTACTGAGGTGATATTAGAGGTGATATTATTTGAAGAATTTTATGGATGATGACTTTCTGCTCTGTACGGAAACGGCGCGGCATCTGTTCCATGACCAGGCCGAAAATATGCCGATAATCGATTATCACTGCCACCTTTCCCCAAAGGAGATAGCGGAGGATAAAAGGTATTCGAATATGGCAGAGGTCTGGCTCGGAGGAGATCATTACAAATGGCGCGCCATGCGCAGCGACGGAATACCCGAGCGCTTCATCACCGGGGACGCTTCAGACTATGAAAAGTTTGAAAAATGGGTCTCGGTCCTCCCGAAGCTGGCCGGTAATCCGCTCTATCACTGGACTCACCTTGAGCTTCAGCGCTATTTTGATATATACGAAACTCTTTCTCCGGCAACGTGCCGGAGCATATGGACGCGCTGCAACGAAAAGCTTGAAAATATGTCCGCCCGCAAATTCATCGAGCAGATGAACGTCAGGGTAATATGCACCACCGATGATCCCTGTGACAGTCTCGAATATCACGCAGCGCTTGCGGGAGAAGAAAACGTTTCCTTTAAAATGCTGCCTGCGTGGCGTCCGGATAAGGCGCTCAATATCGACAAGCCGGGCTTTGCCGATTATATAATCAGGCTCTCAGCCTCCGCCGGGACGGCCATAACGGACTTCAAGGAACTCAAGAGAGCGCTCTGCCTGCGCATGGATCATTTTCAGTCGCTTGGCTGCTGCAATTCCGATCACGGCCTTGATTATATAGTTTGCGACAGCTCTGTCCCCGCCGAAAGTGTATTCTCCAAAGCCATGAACGGCGGAGAGCTTACGCAGAGCGAAGCGGACTCATACAAAACGGAGCTGCTGCTGTTTCTCGCCGGAGAATATGCCCGGAGAGGCTGGGTCATGCAGCTGCATTACGGAGCCGTGAGAAATGTGAACCGGAGCATGTTTGCAAGCCTTGGCGCGGATACAGGCTATGACGCCATATGGGGCTCGGCGGACTGCGGGCTGCGCCTTGCGAAGCTTCTCGGCCGCATGGAGGCGGAAGGGCGGCTGCCGAAAACCATCCTGTATTCGCTCAATCCTTCGGATAATGCTGTCATCGGAGCGCTGATCGGCTGCTTCCAGAACGAAGAGGCGCGCGGCAGGCTTCAGCAGGGCTGCGCATGGTGGTTCAACGATTCGCTCAAGGGTATGCGCGAGCAGCTTTCATCGCTTGCCAGTCTTTCTGTTATTGGCAATTTTATCGGAATGGTGACCGATTCGCGCAGCTTCCTTTCCTACACGCGGCACGAGTATTTCAGGCGCATTGTCTGCGACATGCTCGGCGCATGGGTGGAAAACGGCGAATATCCCGCCGATTATGACGCTCTCGGAGAAATTATCCGGGGCATATGCTTTGATAACGCAAAAGCGTTTTTCAACTTCTGAAAGAGGAGAAATAATATGAGCAAATTCATGTTCTATACCACCGGGGAGCACCCCGAGGAGCTTGATATATATAATCAGTCCGTCCAGACGGCCGGGAACGACATTGTTTTCAGGGTGAATGCCGGAAGCTGTGACAAGCTCGTGATAACGTCGGACGGCAAGTATCGCGTTCTTGACCTCGACCATGACTGCGCGGATTACCTGCGCAGGACCTTCCCCTTCTCTGCGCCTTCAAAGGTTCTTCGCCATGCAAAAACCATCGGTACCGGCGACAGGCTCGGAGTTGCCTGCGACGGCCATATCGCAAGCGTTGAGGGTAGCGACTTCTACCCCGTCCTTGCGCAGCAGTCCATCCGTGAGCTTACGCTGACTGGCAGGAGCTACGAGGCGGTTTTGGACGCCGTAACCTTTGCCGTTTTCAAAAACGGCTTCAAAACGCCCTGGGGAGCGGACGGCGACCATCTCAAGACTGACGCTGAGATAGAATACGCCATTTCCTGCGGCTACACCATGATAACGCTTGACAGCAGTGAAAAGATAAAAACCGGCGTTGAAAGGCTTTCAGATGCCGAGCTTGCGGCGATATATACGCCAAATTCCGAGCTTGAAAATATTTATCCAGGGCATGAGTTTCATATAAGCTCCGACGTTACCGTCAGCTTTGACGAACGCACATTCCGCGAGGCAGCTGTTATTTACGGCGAGGCCATTGATTTTATCAGCGAGATATATTCGCGCCATATTCGCGGAGCAGAGCTTGATTTTGAAATATCCATAGACGAAACCGCAACGCCGACCACGCCCGAGCAGCACTTCTTCGTCGCAAACGAGCTTGCCCGCCGGGGCGTTAAATTCGATACCATGGCCCCCCGATTCTGCGGAGAGTTCCAGAAGGGCATAGATTATATCGGCGATCTTACGCAGTTTGAGCGCGAATTTATTGTTCATGCCGCTATTGCCGATAAATTTGACTATAAGATCAGCGTACACTCGGGTTCAGACAAGTTTTCCGTATTTCCGCTCGTGGGCAAGCTGAGCCACGGCAGATTTCACCTCAAAACCGCAGGCACGAGCTGGCTCGAGGCAATGAAGCTCATCGCAAAGTGCGAGCCTGAGCTTTACCGCGAGGTGCATGCCTACGCTCTCTCCCGCTTCGAGGATGCAAAGAAGTATTACGTCGTTACGACCGATCTTTCAAAAATTCCGGCTCTCGACACCCTTTCAGACGCCGAGCTTCCTCAGCTTTTTGATAATAATGATGCCCGCCAGCTTATTCACATAACCTATGGCTTCATTCTCGGCGCAAAGGATGAGCAGGAAAATTTCGTCTACCGCGACAGGCTTTACGCCGCATGGCGCAGACACGCAGATGAGTACAGAGATCTGCTTGCCGCGCACATAGGCAGACACATATCCGCGCTTGACAGCCTCATCTGAGCGGCAAACATAATACCGCGCCGGGCCTAATGTTTGAAAGGTCCGGCGCGGTATTTTATCTATTCTATTTCAGCATGCTGTCTATTGCGTGCGCAAGTCCGTTTTCGTTGTTGGAGAGCGTTACCATGTCCGCTGCCCGCTTTATATCATCGTGCGCGTTGCCCATGGCTATCCCGAGCCCGGCGGCGCGGATCATACTCATGTCGTTCAGCTCATCTCCGGCCGCTGCCGCCTCTGCAAGGCTCAGTCCGCAGTATTTGCAGAGCCGCCTGAGCCCCTCGCCCTTGGATACGTCCCTGTGCATGAAC
>CAKTED010000221.1 GCA_934546725.1 uncultured Oscillospiraceae bacterium
GTGCGAGATAGTCGGAGTTGAGCGAAATGCTCTTGTTTGCCAGCAGATTCATTGCGAAGACGGAGAGGATGAACATCGCCAGCAGCAGGCCGGGGACGGCGCGGAGCAGCAGCTGAAGCTCCATAAATTCCTGTTTGAGCCGTTTCATATAAATACCTCTTTGAATGATATTTTAACACAAACAGAGCAATGGACCCGGGGAAAAACAAAAAATGGGCGCTATGCGCCCATCGAAAATACTGAAAAGATCCGTAGTTTTGTTTAGAGACAGGATGGTCACGAACTGTCTGTTATTGTGTTCGAGAGGCATTGTAACCCCTTGCGCTGCATTTGTCAAGCGGGGGGCAGCCAAAGAGCCGGAGACAGCAGAAATATTGGCAGATAATTTTCAAAAGGTCTTTCATAATTGCCGCTCATGGTGTAAAATAGAGTATAATATTCTGGCGCTGGGTGCGGTGTAACGTGGACGCGGAGACCCAAAGTCTCCGTCATTCAGAGGGGTGCGTCAGCACCCCGTGGAATCCCGTAAGGAGGGGCGGAAAGGTACGTTATCGTTACCTCAGCGGAACCATCGAGGGGATTCCCACGCGGAGCGCGAGAATGACAGCGGAGTTTGAGCGGCGAGAGTCATTTCCCGCCGGCAACCAACGGTGGGATTCTTCGGTCACTGACGCTCCCCCTGAAGGACAGCAGAACCGGGGATTCCACTGCCTGCTGAACAGACTCTGAACGTATTGCATAAATATTCTCAAAAGCGAATATCGGGCATAAAGCAGGCTCTTGCGGAAAAGGAGAGAACATGATGCTTAAAATAGAACATCTTACAAAGACCTACGGCGACAAAAAAGCTGTGGACGATTTGAGCCTGCATATTGCACCAGGCGAAATATATGGCTTTATTGGGCACAATGGCGCGGGGAAAACAACGACGCTCAAGTCTGCCGCGGGCATATTGCGCTTTGACGGCGGCAGCATCGAGGTCTGCGGACACGACATTGTGAAGGAGCCGCTGGAATGCAAGCGGCAGCTTGCATATATTCCGGATAATCCGGATATTTATGAATATATGAGTGGCATAAAATATCTCAATTTCATTGCCGACATCTTCGGCGTGGGTTCGGCGGAGCGCAGCGCTCGCATTGCGAAATATGCAGAAATTTTCGAGATAACGGACGATCTTGCCCAGCCGGTGGCGGCGTATTCTCACGGCATGAAGCAGAAGCTTGCGATAATCGCGGCGTGGCTGCATGAGCCGAGACTTATAATGATGGATGAGCCCTTCGTGGGCCTCGACCCGAAGGCCTCGCACCTGCTCAAGGGCATGATGCGCGAGTTCTGCGACGCAGGCGGTGCGATATTTTTCTCCACCCATGTGCTCGAGGTGGCGGAAAAGCTCTGCGACAGAGTGGCGATAATCAAGGGCGGGCGGCTTGTACGCTCGGGAACCATGGAAGAGGTCAGGGGAGACGAGTCACTTGAGGCCGTGTTCCTTGAGCTGGAGGACGAGACATGCTGAAGACCCTGCTGCGAAAGCAGATGACGGAAATTTTCCGCAGCTATTTTTATAACGCGAAGAAGAATAAGGCCCGCTCGAAGGCCGGTACGACAGGCTACATCATATTTTTCATCCTGCTCATGGTGGGGCTTTGCGGCGGCATATTTACGTTCCTTGCGTTCATGATGTGTCCCTCGCTCGTCAGCGCGGGGCTGGGGTGGCTGTACTATACCCTTATGGGGCTGATGGCGGTGCTGCTCGGCGCGTTCGGCAGCGTGTTCAATACATATTCCGGCCTGTATCTTGCAAAGGATAACGACCTGCTGCTTTCAATGCCCATACCTGTCAGGACGATAATGACGGCGCGGCTTCTCGGCGTTTACCTCATGGGACTCATGTATTCGGGTGTCGTTTCCGTTCCGGCGGCGGTGGTATACCTTATCGTGGCGGGCTTTTCCGCCCAGGCGCTTATCGGCGCGCTGCTTTTCGTGCTGCTGCTGTCGATATTTGTCCTGACGCTTTCCTGCGCGCTGGGCTGGGTCGTTGCAAAGATAAGCCTGAAGCTGAAGAATAAAAGCTTCATCACGGTTATAGTATCGCTTGTTTTCTTCGGCGCGTATTACTTCTTCTATTATAAGGCGCAGTCGCTCATAAGCGAGCTTCTGAGCAACGCGGAGCATTACGGAGCGCTGATACGCGGAAGAGCGTACCCGCTGTATCTTTTCGGCAGAATGGGCCAGGGCGACTGGCCTGCCGTGCTTATCATAACGGCGGCGGTCCTGCTGCTCTTCGGACTGGTGTGGTACCTCATGTCCCGCAGCTTTATCGGCATTGCCACCGCGAGCGGGAAAAAGGCAAAGGCCGTTTATCGCGCGCGGGAGGAAAAGCGGAAAAGCGTGCCCTCCGCGCTGCTCGGCAAAGAGCTGCGGCGCTTTACCGGCAGTCCGGCGTATATGCTCAACTGCGGCTTTGGGACGCTGCTGCTGCCGCTTTGCGGGATATTCCTGCTCGTTAAGGGCGGCGCGATAGCGGACACGGTGGACAGCGCGCTGCGGGCGTATCCGGGAGCTACGGCGGCGCTGACCTGCGCCGTGCTGATGCTGGCCGCTTCGATGAACGATATGGCCGCGCCGTCCGTTTCGCTGGAGGGAAAATCGCTCTGGCTTTTGCGCTCCCTGCCGGTAACGTCCTGGCAGGTGCTGCGCGCCAAGCTCTCCATGCAGCTGCTGCTCACGGCCATACCGCTGCTTTTCTGCGCCGTCTGCGCGGCCCTGGTCCTGCGCGGCGGAGTAATGCTCACGGTGCTTGTTATCCTCCTGCCGCTGCTTGCGGAGCTGTTCCTTGCGGAGCTGGGGCTGACGCTTGGTCTGAAGATGCCGAATCTTACCTGGACGGCGGAGATAACGCCGATAAAGCAGAGCGCATCAGTGGCGATAGCACTCTTTGGCGGCTGGGTATATGCCGTGCTGATGGGCGGCGGCTTCTTCCTCCTCGGGAAGCATGTATCGGTAGAGGCGTATCTGCTTGCCTTCTCCGCGCTCACGCTCGTGCTCTGCGCGCTGCTGTACCTCTGGCTTAAGGAGCGCGGAACGCGCGCATTTGAGGAGCTGTAGAGGCTCGGGGAAATGCAGGCGTTTCTCTGATAAGCGCCGGGCCGGACTGCTTTTGCTGCGGCGATAAGACGCGCGGCGCGGGCGGCTTCGGCATCGGCCTTTCCCTGGCGCAGAGCCTGGCCGAGGGGCACAACGGCTCGGCCTCGGCGAAGGTGAAGGGCGACGAGCTGGAGATTACCGTCAGATTGCGGTAAAAATTTATTGAATTTTATTGAATATTGCGGCGGCATGTGGTAAAGTAAGCATGGAATATGTACTGTCATGTCCGCCGCTTCTGACC
>CAKTED010000222.1 GCA_934546725.1 uncultured Oscillospiraceae bacterium
TCAAGACTTATGGACTCCTGTCGGAGGATCTCGGCATAGGTAAATATTGCCTCCTCCAACTCCGCTTCAACGTCTATCTGGCTTATGTTCACGGTAAAGCGGCCGTCCTCTATCCTTGTGAAATCGAGAAGCTCCTCCACCATGCGCGTAAGCCTGCGCGCCTCCTTCAGTATGATGGATATGCCCTTCTGCGAGTCCGCGCTCATCTCGGTATCGTACATGAGCGTTTCGCCCCAGCCGGTTATGGCCGTAAGCGGAGTTCTCAGCTCATGCGATACGGAGGAGATGAACTCGGACTTCATTTTATCCGAGCGGCTTATGGCCATGGACATCTCGTTTATGGCATCCGCCATTTCGCCGATCTCATCGTCGTACTTTTTCTCTATCTGGACGCCGTAGCCGCCGTCCGCTATGCGTCGGGTAACGCCCGTTATCTCCTGTATCGGCTTTATGATGGAGCGGATGAACACCACGTTCATCAAAAACACCAGTCCGAGCAGGACGATGCCTATGCCCGCCGCCGCCAGAACGTTGAGGGCGACCTGCCTGTCCACCTTCTTCAGGCTGGAGATATAGCGCATTACGCCGACGACCTGCCCGTTTGAATATATCATCGGGCTCGATACGGCAATTATGCGCTCGCCGGTCGTCGGACTCTCGCCTATCCAGGAGACTATTTTCTTCGTCTCTATGGCTTCCTTTATGTCCGGCGTGCCGGGCGAGGTCCCGGCCGTTATGCCGTAGGTGGATATTTCAACGCTGCCGCGCGAATTTATGAACTGCAGCTCCAGCCGGTCGCGTTCATCGAACTTTTCGGTGTATTTATACGCGCTCTGGTAATATTCGGCGTAGGTTTTCGTTATGTAGTTCGCAAAAAAGTCCGTGGCCGTTTTGGCCTTGTTTTCAAGGCTTATCTGCACGCCGAGATAATAGTTGCTGCTCACGGCCACCGTGAACGCGCCTATGCCGACGATGACTATCATGAAGGTGACGAGCATGCTGTTGAGCAGCCACCTTTTTTTAAGTCCCTTTATCTTCAGCGCTTCAAAGCCCTTAAGGTTCCTTCCGCTTTTCAAAAGCCCCATTTGTAGCCATATCCCCAGACAGTGGTAATGTAGGACGGATTCGTCGGATCATCCTCGACCTTTATTCTCAGGCGGCGAATATTCACGTCCACTATCTTCAGCTCGCCGACATAGTCGCGCCCCCATACGGCGTTCAGTATCTCCTCGCGCGAAAGCGCCTTGCCTGGATTATCCATGAAAAGCTTCACGATGGAATATTCCACCTGCGTAAGGCGGATGCGCTCGCCGTTTTTCTCAAGCGAGCGGTTGCGCGTATTGAGCCGGAAGATGCCGCGAACTATCTCGCCGGAATCCTCCCCGTCCTCTCCGCCCACGCGCCGGTAGAGCGCGTCTATGCGCGCCGTGAGCTCGGCGGGAGAAAACGGCTTTGTAACATAGTCGTCCGCGCCTGTCATAAGTCCCGTGACCTTGTCCATCTCCTGCGTGCGGGCGGTGAGCATGATTATGCCCATCTTCGAGCCGGAGGCGCGAATATGGCGGCAGACCTCAAAGCCGTCGGTATCCGGGAGCATAATGTCAAGCAGAGCGACCTTGATATCCGGATTTTTCCGTATCTGCTCAAAGGCCTCCTCGCCCGTGGCCGCCTCTATCGGCTCATAGCCGGAGCGGCGAAGGTTTATAACAACAAAGCTGCGAATGCTGGATTCATCCTCAAGTACAAGTACCTTTTTCATACCGGTTCCCCTCCGTCAAGTCAAGTAAGTCCCGTTACCCATTCGGAATAGATGAGGAAGAAGTTATCCCTGAGATACTGGATATCCACCATCTCCTCAAAGCTCTGCGCGCCTGGAAGTATCTCCGCGGCGTATATCACCTCGTCCTCGCTTTTGAGCACCTGTCTGTTCCCGCGCGTTGCCGCCTCAAGGCGGTTTTCGCCGGAAAGCGCGTATATCTTCATGAAATCAGTAGCCGTTCTGTCCTCCCCGTTCCATACGGAAAATACCACGGCGCGCTCGCCGCCGGCGGAATCCTCGCGGCGGACCGTAATACTCTCCTCCCAGCCATCAGGCAGGACGAGATACCAGCTGTCGGAATAATTGTGGTAGGTCGTCAGGGCCAGCTTTTCCATTCCGCGCTTTGAAAAGCTGTACCAGTCAAGCACGCGGTAGCTTGCCTCGCCCTGCGCGGGCAGGCTGCGCGGAATGGGAATTTCCATGGTCCCGTCGCCGTTTATATCGCGGCAGTACACGGTATAGTAGCGCACGGTTTCGGAGCTGACGCCCGTATCATCGTCGGAAATATTCTCCACTCTCCCGGCGTTTGAAACAAAAATGTCCGTAATAAGCCCCGTGCCGCCATAAACGCTTTCCACAAAAAGTGCTTTGGAGCCGTCCGAAAGCAGGCCCTCCGTGACCTTCGCCAAATTCTCAACGCCCTGAGAAAGCCTGGCCTCCGAGCTTTCCGTCTCGCCCTCGCTGCTCAGGCTGTACATGATGACGGAGCCGGCATACTCGCTGCTGGCGTGGCGGATAACAAGCAGCTCCTCGCGGCTGTCTGAATCAATGTCCGCCGTGATATACTCCGTATAGTCCGTGGCGGCTATGGAAGATACCGTGAAGCCGCGCAGGGAGTAAACGTTGAGCATCTGGATATCCGCCCCCATCTTCCAGCCGACTATAATCTCCGCCCAGCCGTCGCCGTCCATATCGGAGTAGCTGATGCTCTCTATCCCGGTGCCGTCGCCGTCTATCACGGTAACGTTTTCGTATTCGCCGCTATTGTTGCGAAAAACGTATATTTTCATCGGCTTTTCGCCCTCGACGCGGAAAAACGCCAGCGCCTCGCTCACGCCGTCGCCGTTTATGTCGTAAAGCTGCACGGATTGCCTGTATGACCCCGAGGACGGAGCGGAATACGCCGCGCCCGAGGCAATGATATCGTCTATTTTCTCCTGAAGATCAAGATATTCCTCCGAGGGCTGAGGCAGGCTCAGAAGCTCATCGATATTGTTGCTCATGCAGCCGGAAAGCGAGAGCATGAGCACGGCGCCCATGGCCGCCGCCAGTCTTCTTAATTTTCCTGTCAAAGCCTCTGCCTCCCCGCTGAATATACTGCCCCAGTTTGGTTCTGTTTTATAATACCACAGCGCAATTTGAATTGGTAGTCCCTATATTTTAATTTTTTAAAAATTACTTGCATTGCCGCTGTGCTTATTGTATACTTGTCCCGTAATATTCGCCGGTGTGATGGAATGGTAGACGTGACGGACTCAAAATCCGTTGGTGGCAACATCGTGTGGGTTCGAGTCCCACCACCGGCACCAAACCAATATAATCCGAACCAGAT
>CAKTED010000223.1 GCA_934546725.1 uncultured Oscillospiraceae bacterium
ATCACATACTCTCTATTTAACAAATTCCACTCCGCTTTTTTTCTTTTTCAGCATCTCATCTATTATATCCACTATGTACGCGCCCGCCTCCACGGCGGCAAGGCCATTTTTGTGGATATTGCTCACCACCGTTCTGCGCGATTCCGGTATTCCCGGATGAGCGTCATAGACGATATATGCGCTCATGCTTTCCGCCGTAGAAAGTCCCGGCCGCTCTCCGATCAGCACACACACGACCTTCGCCCCGACAATGTCCGCCACATGATCCTCGGCCGCAACGCGTCCGTACTTCATGAAAAAAGGCGTTCCCGTCGAAATGCCCTTTTGCTTCAGTCCATCCGTCAGAACCGGCAATATACGCTCAAGGTTCGCCTCGATCGCAGTGGCGCTCAAGCCGTCTGCTGCATAGATCTGAACATCCGGCTCTGCGGCGCATTTCTGCCGCAGAGTATTTTCCGCTTCTCTGGACAGTCTGCGTCCCAGGTCGGGCCGCTTGATAAATGTATTTTTACTGTCGCACATGGTTTGCACCTTAAAAAGGCCCAGGCGTTCAAGAAGCTCGTCGCTCACATCGGCATAAACCGCGTCTATTGCCCTTGCATGGTCGGCGCGAAGAGTAAGCACCGTCTGCGTTTTCAGTCTCGGCCCCGCATGGCCGACGCCTATTCTCGCCGGAGTGCGCTTTTTCATTCTCAAAAGCGCCTGCTCGTCGCAGGGATTTTCCACAAGAGGCCTCGCCTTCACCGCCGCAGAAAGTATGTCCTCCGTTATCTCCTCCGCGCCGCTCTGCGCAAATACCTGTGTATCCATTTTATCACCGATCCCTGCTCAGAAATATCGTCGGATCACCGGCGGCAGCCGTCAGCCTTCCGTTTTCCATAATGCCCATTTTTTCGAGCCATCGCTCAAACTCTTCTGTCGGCCGCAGGCCGAGTATCTCCCTTATTGCTGCGGCGTCATGATACGCGTTCGTCTGATAATACAGCATGATATCGTCCCCCGCCGGAACGCCTATCACATAGTTCACCCCTGCAGCTGCCAGCAGCAAAGCAAGGTTTTCGATATCGTTCTGATCCGCCAGCATATGGTTGGTGTAGCAGCAGTCGCAGCCCATGGGCAGCCCGGAAAGCTTGCCCATAAAGTGATCCTCAAGACCCGCTCGTATGACCTGCCGGCTGTCATAAAGATATTCCGGCCCGATAAATCCGACCACGGTGTTCACCATAAACGGCGAAAACTCGCGGGCAAAGGCATAGCAGCGCGCCTCCATCGTAACCTGATCCGTTCCGCAATGCGCGTCTGAGGACAGCTCGCTCCCCTGCCCGGTCTCAAAGTAGAAAACATTGGGTCCCTTCGCCGTCCCCCGCTCCTTCAAAAGCGCCGCCGCCTCGCGGATCGTATCAGAGCTGAAGCCAAACGCCTCGTTGCCCTTCTGGCTCCCGGCTATCGACTGGAATATCATGTCGGCAGGCGCGCCGCGCTTCACCGCCTCGAGCTGAGTGGTAATATGCCCGAGGACGCATATCTGAGAAGGTATTTCATACCTGTTTTTTATTTCATCCAGCCTCTTCAGAACCTCGGAGAGGCTTGACACGGAGTCGTTGACCGGGTTCAGCCCCAGGAGCGCGTCTCCGCAGCCATAGCTCAGGCCTTCAAAAAGCGAGGCGGTAATTCCTTCAATATCATCGGTGGGATGATTCGGCTGCAGGCGCGTGGAAAAAGCGCCTCTTTTACCTATCGTAGTATTGCAGGTGGCCGTTACGCGAATTTTATTTGCCGCATAGATAAGATCCAGGTTCCCCATCAGCTTGCAGACTCCGGCAATAACCTCCGCCGTCAGCCCCCGTCCCAGCCTCTTCAGCATTGCTTCATCCGTTTCGCTGCTCAGGATATACTCTCTCAGCTCCGCTATCGTCATGCGCCGTATCTCTTCGTACACGGCCTGATCCAGGGAATCCTGATTCATCCTCGTAACCTCGTCCTCCTCATAGGGAACGGCGGGGTTTTCGCGAAGCTCCTGAACAAGCATATTTCCAAGAACCTGCTTTGCCGCGATCCGCTCAAGATTGCTCTCCGCATTCAGTCCCGCGAGAGCATCCCCTGTTTTTTCCTCGTTTGCCTTTGCCAGCACCTCCTTCACGGAGCCAAAGGAAAAGCTTTTGCCGGACAGGATAGTTGACAGCTTCATAATAATCACCTCGTTCAGCCGAAAAGAAGCGTTTTTACAATTACCGGAACCACGATCCCGTTCATCAGGGGCTTCCCTATATCAACGAAGTCGTTTTCCTCAACATATATGTTATCAATGCTGATAACGCCGCGCCTTTCACCAACCATACCATATATCGAATATCCCATCGCCTTCGCCATATCGCGTTCAACGGCGAAAAGCAGCGGCGCCCCATCGGGAAGAGCGCCGTCCGCCGCGCGGCATACGCCTTCGGCAAGGCTTTTGATCTCGGTATACAGCGGGTCGTCCATGCCTGGAACCGCTATCAGAACATTTTCGCTGCTGTTCTGCTTCATGATATAGCTTATGCGGCGGGTCAGAAAATCGTATTCTCCGTCCATACACCGCTCCTGCTCCTCGCGGGACAGCCGGCAAACAGGCATATTTTTCACCGGCAGAATGCCGCCCGTGCAAAATATGGTACTGCCGGAAAGCGTGGTCGTATACGTCCCCGCGCCTATCACCGTCGCCCGTATGGTCTCGCCCGCAGCGGGACGCGCGGCATCCGGCGCAAGCTCCGGAGCTTCTTTTATCGAGCGGCCCAGCAGGACGCCGATATCACCGTAAGCAAATGCTTCTCCGCCGCCGTGTCCCGCCATGCAGTCTGCAACTCCGCCGGAAAAGCATATTCGATCCGCCGCCGGGCTCTGCGGCAGCGGCGAGCTGCCGCTCGTAACAAGCTCAGGCAGCAGCTTTTCCCTCGGTCTCAGCCCGAGCGCCTGGCAGATAAGCTCCGCCATTTTATCCGTTATTCTGCTTATTACGGCGGCATTTGCCGTCATGCCCACATGCAGCTCAATGTTCAGCGCCCTCGCCATGACCTCCGCAGGCGGACTGATGGATACGATTTTTCCCTGTCCGTCAACGAGAATGAGATGTCCGCCGATATCAAGACAGCTCACCGCCGCAGTTTTTCCGCAGTCGAACCACACAATATTTGTAGTCCCGCCGCCAATGTCAAGGTTCGCTACCCTGCACTCATTGTCAATGCTGTATTGCCAGGCGCCGCTGCCCTTTCCCGCTATGACGCTTTCCATATCGGGCCCTGCCGTGGAAACAACGAACTCTCCCGCAAAGTCGCTGAGAAACCGCGTGGTTACCTCCGCGTTTTTCTTTCCGGCGGACTC
>CAKTED010000224.1 GCA_934546725.1 uncultured Oscillospiraceae bacterium
GCACAAGCTCGTCCTGAACGTGGACTACGAGGTGGAAAACGCCGCCCTGCTCACGATAGATAACGTCCTCTCCCTCATCTCGAACGAGCCCTGGGGCGGGGGCAACCCGCCGCCGCTGCTGTGCATGCGCGGCGTGGCTGTGGACAGCGTAACGCCAATCGGCGGCGACCGGCACCTCAAGATGCGCATTTTCCGCGACAGGAAGAGCGTGGACTGCGTGTTCTTCTCCAAAACCGTGCGCGAGCTGGGGCTGCGCGCGGGCAGCCGCGCGGACGTTGCCTTCGAGGTGAGCGTGAACGAATTTCGCGGCGTGAGGAGCGTTCAGCTGCTTTTGCGCGACGCGCGCCCGTCGCGCGCGCCGGACGACCAGACCGTTGCGCTCTGCCTGAAATTTTTTGACGGGGAGACGCTTTCGCGCAGGCAGCGCGCGTCGCTCCTGCCGGAGCGTTCGGCGCTGGCGGCGGTATGGCACGCGATATTTTCGCACCGCGGCGCGCTGGCCGGAAACGGCCGCGAGATAGTGCGCGCGCTTTCGTCGCGCGTCGGCGCAAGCTGCGGGAAGGTCATCGTCTGCCTGCGCGTTTTTGAGGAGCTGGGTATAGCCGAGGTGAACCTCGTGGGCGAGAACATGTCCATTTATCCCGACTCCACCGGCAAAAAGGTGGACCTGGACGATTCCCGCATTCTCGCAAAACTCAAGGAGTAGGAAGCCATGGATAAGATAAACGACGCTCAGGACGAGGTATTGCAGCAATATCTCGCGCTTGAGGACAAGATAAGAAAATATAACCCGAACGCGGACTTTGCCCGCATCCGCGCCGCTTACGAATTTGCCCGCGCGGAGCACGGCGAGCAGAAGAGGAAGGACGGCTCGCCCTTCATCACTCACCCGCTGGCCGTGGCGGACATCGTGGCGGACATGGAGCTGGACGAGGACTCCATCATAGCCTGCATCCTGCACGACACCGTGGAGGATACGCCCGCCACGCACGAGGACGTTGCAAAGCGCTTCGGGCAGGAGGTCGCAAACCTCGTCGAGGGCGTGACGAAGCTTGCAAAGGTGGTATATACCAGCAAGGAAGAGGAGCAGGTGGAGAACCTGCGCAAGATGCTCATGGCCATGGCGCGCGATATCCGCGTTATCATCATCAAGATCGCCGACCGCCTGCACAATATGCGCACGATGAACTACCAGTCCGCCGAAAAGCAGCGCGAAAAGGCGCTGGAGACGATGGATATTTACGCGCCCATCGCGCACCGGCTCGGTATGCAGCGCGTCAAGTGGGAGCTGGAGGACCTTTCGCTCATCTATCTCGACCCCATCGGCTATAAGGAGATCACCTCGCAGATAGACAGCCGCCGCGAGAGCCTCGAAAAGTTCATGAGCGGCATTTCCGAAACCATCACGGAGCGCATGAAGGCCGTTGGCGTAAAGTGCAAGGTCTTCAGCCGCCTGAAGCACATATACAGCATCTACCGCAAGATGTACAGCCAGAACAAGGAGTTCAACGAGGTGCTCGACCTCTGCGCCTTCCGCATAATCGTGGACACGGTGAGCGACTGCTATAACGCCCTCGGCCAGATCCACGACCTCTATAACCCCATGCCGGGCCGCTTCAAGGACTATATCTCCACTCCGAAGCCGAACATGTACCAGAGCCTGCACACGACCGTTATCGGCGAGGAGGGCATCCCCTTCGAGGTGCAGATACGCACCTGGGAGATGCACCGCACGGCGGAATACGGCGTTGCCGCGCACTGGAAGTACAAGCAGGGCATAACCGCCACCGGCGACGAGGAAAAGTTCGCGTGGATACGCGGTCTGCTCGAGACCCAGCAGGAGACGGACGCCTCGGACTTCGTCCACGGCCTGAAGGTGGACATGTTTGCCGACGAGGTATACGTTTTCACGCCGCAGGGCAAGGTCATAAACCTCCCGGCGGGCGCGACGCCCATAGACTTTGCCTATAATATCCACACCGAGGTGGGCAACCACATGACCGGCGCGAAGGTCAACGGCCGCATCGCCACCTTTGACCACATACTGCAAAACGGCGATATCGTCGAGATCATGACCTCCGCCTCCTCCAACGGCCCGAGCCGCGACTGGATGAGCATCGCAAAAAGCTCGCAGGCAAAGGGCAAGATAAAGCAGTGGTTCAAAAAGGAGAAGCGAGACGAGAACGTTATCCACGGCAAGGCCGCGTTTGACGCCGAGATGAAGCGCAACAACCTGAGCCTGAACGACATTCCGGACGCCGAAACGCTTGCGGCCTGCCTGAAAAAGCTCTCGTTTTCAAATATCGAGGATATGTACGCCGCCATCGGCTTCGGCGGACTGACGAGTCTGCGCGCCGTGAACCGTTTCCGCGAGGAGATAGTCCACGTCCGTAAGCAGAAGCGCCTTGAGGAGGCCGCGCGCGAGGCCGCCGCGCAGGATGCCGATAAGCCCGCCCGCGCGCAGAAGAAGCAGCACAGCGTTCGCGGCGTGGTGGTCGGCGACCTCGATAACTGCCTGATAAAATTTGCCCGCTGCTGCACGCCCGTGCCCGGCGATAAGATAGTCGGCTTCATCACGAAGGGCTATGGCGTTTCCGTCCACAGGGCGGAATGTCAGAACTATCTCAATTCCGGCGTTCGCGGCGATGAGGATGAGCGCTGGATAGACGTTTCCTGGGGCGACATTGGCTCGGAGACGTATAATACCTCGCTCACGATCCTTGCCCGCGACAGGGGCAACTTCGTGCTCGATATCGCGACGGTGCTTTCCGCCGCGAAGGTGAAAATAACCTCGCTTTCCGCGCGCGAGGCCGACGCCGGGCGCGCCGTCGCCTTCGTTTCGATGGACGTTCACAGCCGCGCGGAGCTTCAGGCCGCGATAAGCCGCCTCTCTGTCATTCAGGGCGTGAGCGAGGTTAAGCGCCCCGGCGTGTGATCCCGGGCGCGGGGCGCGGCGGTGGACGCGGGAGGTGCGTTCGTGACCGTGGACGCGGAGAGTAACGTTTTCCGTCATTCAGAGGGGTGCGCCAGCACCCCGTGGAATCCCGTAAGGAGGGGCATGGCAGTACGTCGTCGTTACCATGGCAGAACCATTTGGGGGATTCTTCGGTCGCTCCGCTCCCTCTGAATGACGTGCAGGAGTTAAGGTGCGCAGAGGGGTGCGGTGCGCCCGTGGACGCGCAGACCCAGAGTCTCCGTCATTCAGAGGGGTGCGCCAGCACCCCGTGGAATCCCCCGGTCAGGGGCATGGCAGTACGTTGCCGCTACCCCGGAAGAACCATTTGGGGGATTCTTCGGTCGCCTGCGGCTCCCTCTGAATGACGTGCAAGAACTGAGGC
>CAKTED010000225.1 GCA_934546725.1 uncultured Oscillospiraceae bacterium
TCCTCCGCGCTGTGCATCATCCCTACGGCCGGAAAAAATGAGGTCTTCTGTCATGAATTCAAATGCGAAAACGAGAGTGGGGACCACTATCTCGTATATATAAACGCCGAAACAGGGCTTGAGGAAAAAATTCTCTGTCTCATCGAAAGCGAAAACGGCACCCTTACAATGTGACGCGCCGTTTCAGTTCTTTGCTTTTCTTCTGAAAAAACCTCTGATCCGCTCTCCGATACCCCTCGCCGCCGCGTTCTGCGCCGCCGGGATATGCGGCGACTGCTCCATGAAATACGCCTGTGAATCAAACGGCGCCGCGCTGTGCTTCCGGCTGTAAGAGCCGTCCGAAAGCATCATGCTTGCCTTTGCAGTATCCCGCAGCTGAGTCATGAGTATCCAGCGCAGCTGCTCCTTAAGCTGCGGCTCCCGCACCGGGCAGGCTATTTCCACGCGCCGGTTCAGATTGCGCGTCATGAGGTCGGCGGAGGAGATGAACATCTCCGCGTCGTCCCCGCGCCCGAAAAGGTATATGCGCGCATGCTCAAGATAGCGCCCCACAAGGCTCGTGATATGCACGCTTTCCGTATAGCCCTTTATCTCCGGCAGAATACAGCATATTCCGCGAATGATTAGCTGCACCTCCACCCCGGCCTGCGAGGCCCTGCACAGCCTGTCTATCACCTCGCGCTCCGTAACGGAGTTTGCCTTTATGCAGATGTAGCCGTCCGGGCCAAGGCTTATCTGGCGATCTATTTCGCGGCAGAGCATATTCTTTATTCCAAACGGGGATATGCACAGCTGCGAGTACTCTCCCTCAAGGTCATTCACGAGCATGTTGCGGAAAAATGCCACGGCGTCCTCTCCGATGGTGCGGGACGCCGTCATAAGGCAGAGATCGGTATACATTGCGTTCGTCTTTTCGTTATAATTTCCCGTTCCTATCTGCGTGATATACCCTGTTTTTCCATGGCTGCGCGTTGTTATCAGGCAGATCTTGCTGTGGCATTTGAAGCCCTCCATGCCGTATATGACCTGACAGCCCGCATTTTCAAGCAGCTCAGACCAGTTCAGATTGCGCGCCTCATCAAAGCGTGCGCGCAGCTCCATCAGGACGAGCACCTCCTTGCCGTTTTCCGCCGCGCGGCAAAGCGCATGCGCAATTTTTGAAGACTACGCGAGTCGGTAGATGGTAATTTTTATGGACAGCACGTTCGGATCGTCCGCCGCCTCGTTCAGCAGCCTTATGAAGGGCTCCACGGAATCATAGGGATAAAACAGCAGGCGATCCTTCTGCCGCACCTGCGCCATAATGCTCTGCTCCCTCAGCAGATCCTCCGGCCAGCGGGCGGCATACGGCCTGTAAAGCAGCCCTGCGGCAAGCTCCTTCGGCAGCTTCTCCGTAAGCTCAAAAACAAAGCTCATATTAAGCGGGCAGGTATCAATAAATATCTGCTGCGGCTCTACCGCCACGAGCCTTGCAAGCATGGACTGAAAGGCCTCCGATACGCGCTCGCTCAGCTCCAGCCGGACGACGGACATATATTCTCTCCGCTTCAAAAGCTTCGTTATCTGCTGTCTGAAGCTCTCTTCGTTATCCTCAAATTTTTCATCGTCGAAATTTATATCCGCGTTGCGCGTAACGCATATGATGCACGCCTCTTTCACGGTATAGTGCGCAAAGAGCGTCGCGGCCCAGTTAAGCAGAATGTTTTCGCTCCGCACAAAGCGCTTTCCGTCCGGCAGCAGTATATACGGCGGCAGAGACTCCGGCATCGGCACTATGCCGACGGCCTGCTTTCCCTTTTTGTCCTCCAGCAGCACCGCGGCATGGGGATGCTTGTTCAGCAGATGCGGTACGGGATGGTGCGGCCCTATTATGATTGGCGAAAGCAGTGGGAGCATCTCCGTTTTGAAGAATTTTCCGATCAGCTTCAGCTCCCCGGCATTCATGAGCTTCGGCGTTACGTCCTCTATCCCCCGCTGCTTCAGTCTCTGCATTACGGCGGAATATATCTGCTCCTTCATCGCTATGAGCCCCGGAACGGTGCGGTATATGCAGTGCAGCTGTTCCTTCGCCGTCATCCCGGTCTTGTTATCGCGCTCGTCCGGAGACATATGGTCTATATCAAAAAGGCTGCCCACGCGCACCATGAAGAATTCATCGAGATTACTGGAAAATATCGAGACAAACTTCAGCTTTTCCAGCTCGGGGACATCCTCATCCGCAGCCTCCTCAAGCACGCGCTGGTTAAATCGCAGCCAGCTCAGTTCTCTGCTCTGGGTATAAACGTATTGCTTTTCAAGAGTTTTTGACATAAATATCCTTCCCGTACACCGTAGCTGCTTATTATCATCTCATCGGCGTCAAAGCGCGCAAATATGTGCTGCAATATCGCAAAGCCAGGTATAAGCGTATGTATTCTCTCCGCCTCCGTTTTGAGTATCAGCTGCACGGCCGCTCTGTCCTCCCTGAGCAGGCGGGAATAAAGTCCGCCGAGCTGCTTTGCGCTGATGCTGCGGCAGCTGTCCGGCAGGGAATAATATTTTCTGGCGATCTTGAGTATTGCCCTCGCCGTACCGCCAACGCATATGAGCGGAGATATTTTTTCCTTCGGAAGGCTCCACCTGTCGTCTATCTCCTCTTTGATCTTCGCCTCTATCCTGCGGATGGAGCCCGAACCGGGCAGTATGTTTTTAACGCAGCTCCTGTAAAGCTCAAGTGAACCGACGCGGAAGCTTGCCGAAGCGCCCACATCGCCGTTTTCAAACGTTACCACCTCGGTGCTCGCGCCGCCGACGTCAACGAATGCTCCGACGGAAAAATGCAGCTCGCGCATTGCTCCGATATATCCCAGCCGCGCCTCGTCCTCCCCGCTGATGACCTCAATGCAAAAGCCAGTGGCCGCCTCTATCTCTGCCAGCGCCTCGGCCGTATTGCTTATATTCCGCAGAGATGCCGTTGCGAAAACCGCCGTATTGCTTATATCGAGCAGCTCCAGCGTCTGCCGGAACTCGAGCAGCGAGTCGCACGCACAGCCTATCCCCTCCTCCGAGAGGGCCCCGTCCTCAACATAGCCCGCCAGACCGGCCATTATCTTTTCGCGAAACAGTATCTTGAATCTGCTCCCGTCCGTTTCATAGAGCGTAAGCCTTACGGAGTTGGAGCCAATATCGATCACGGCCTGCTTCATTATCGCTTTCCTCCTGTCGTTATTGATAATATATTCCGTCTGTCGAAAAAGCTTTACCTGCAAGACTGTTATGCGGATAGTCTCACAGAGTTCCGTCATCCGCAGATGACGGAATAAAATCAAATCC
>CAKTED010000226.1 GCA_934546725.1 uncultured Oscillospiraceae bacterium
CTTGAGCTCAAGGCCCTTTATGACGCCGTTTTCCTCAACGACCCTTGAAAGACCCCAGGACGGCATGATGATAACGCCCTCCTCCTCGGCGCGGGCGATCTCCTCGCGGCTTGCGGGCATGGTCTCGCGGGTCTCAAGGCAGGCCATGGTGACCTTCTTTGCGCCGAGACGCTTTGCTGTGATGGCAACGTCCATTGCGACGTTGCCGCCGCCGGTCACGATGACCTCTGAGCCGATCTTGCCCTCCATCCATTTTGCAACGTCAACGAGGAAGTCAAGACCGAAGGTGGTGAGCTCCTCTCCGGCGAGGCCGACGACGGGGCGCTTCCATGTACCGGTGGAGTAGCAGACGCTGTCGTACTCCTTCTCGAGCTCCTCGGGCTTTACGTCAATACCGATGCGAACGCCGGTTTTGAATTCAATGCCCATGCCCCTGAGGGCGGAGATAAGCCTGCGGACAATGTCCTTCGGAAGACGATAGGCGGGAATGGCGTACATGAGCATGCCGCCTGCCTCGTCCTTAACATCGTAAACGGTGACCCTGTTTCCGGCTCTGCGAAGATAGTACGCGGCAGAAAGACCCGCCGGTCCGCCGCCGACGATGGCGACGGATTTACCGGTTTCATTTTCAGGCGCGGTGTAAAACCTGTCCGCGTGATCGAGGATATAGTCGCCGAGCGTGCGCTCAACGCCGTTGATATAAACACTCTGGCAGCCGTCGGAGCAGCGGTTGCAGTGCTCCTGACAGGTGTGCGCGCAGACGCGGCCGGTTATCATCGGCAGGGGATTCACGCGCATGATGATCTCGGCGGCGCCGTCCCAGTCACCCTTTCTTATGCGGGCGTTATAGGCGGGGATGTCCGTTCCTGCGGGACATTCCTGCTGGCAGGAGGTGGCACGAACCTTCGCGCCGCCGAATATGGAGTGGAAGCGGTTCTGACCATCGCGGGCAAAGCACTCCGTACCGCCCTTGCGCAGACAGTCAAAGCGATCCTCTGCCTTACGATAGTACCAGCAGCGGGGGAACTGGGATATATTTCCCGCGATGGTTCCCATTTCACGCAAATGTGGAGAGGCGACAGCCTTCGCCGCCTGGGCGAGTGCGGTGTATTTGGAAGAAACAATGCTGCTCTCGGCAATATCGGCCAGACGGGTGAGCGCGCCGATATGCAGCTCGCCGTTTTCTTCCCTTATGTAGTCAAGGCCGGGGATGGTCTTAATGTTGACGACGGTTTCGGGGTATTCGGGGAGAATATTGTCCTTGAGTGTGCCGAGAAGGTCGGTGCCTCCGGCGATAAGAGCCGCAGTACCCTGCTCGAGAGCCTTCGAGGCCTCCTCAAGAGTGCGGGCGTTTGTATGATAAAAAGGTCTCATTTCGTCACCTTATGCCTTTCCTAACGCTTTGAGTATCTTATCCGGAGTGGCAGGGGGATCTACCCATACGCCAATGGCGTTGTGGATGGCAATGATAACGGCGTGGGTATTGGCCATGGAGTGGCTTATGCCGCTTGCGCCGTAGGCCGCGTTGCCGGAGGAATGTAGAGAATGCCGGGCTTTTTGTAATCGATCATGTTGTTGTTCAGGCGGACGCCGGTCTTTTCGTCAAAGACAAATTCCTCGAGCAGCTGGCAGCCCTCGGAGAAGTACATGACCTGATCTATCTGGCTTTCAAGAGAGGTGGGGCGGAGCACCTTGCCGGGGTCTGCAACGGCGCCGAAGCGCAGAATTTCGACCTCGCCGGTCTCGGTGTCTACGGCGACCTCGCAATAGACGGTGTTCATCGTATCGAGCATTTTGCCCATGCCGAGCGTCCAAATTGACTCGGGCGGACGGCCAGAATAGGTGGCGAAGATGTTTTCCTTCGTTGCGTCCCTGAGAGGGATGCCCTGACTGGGATCGGCCTTGAGGCAAACCTTGCCGTCGATGATGTCCAGCTCATCGGGCTTATGACCCTTGAGGGGATTTTCGACCTTCGGCTTGCCAAAGTCAAACATGCTCGGAGGAGGCGGATTATCGGCCTGCCTGATGGCAGACTCGAGAATCTTCTGCTTGAGGATGTTTGCGCACTCCTTCATGGCCCAGGAGGAGGCTGTGGAGCCGTCGGAGCCGCCGCCGACCGGCGTGAAGGTTTCACGATAGTCGAAATCTATGGCGACGTCCTCATACTCTATGCCAAGCTCCTCGGCAACGACCATGGCGTTGCACTCAACGGCGAAAATGCCGGTGCAGGGACCCTGAGTGGGCAGGTGGACAACGCCGTTTCGCAGCTCAAGCTTGCAGTCATAGCCGGAGAAAGCGTGACGCGGACAGATCTGATAGCGGAAGCTCGCGCCGTGCATTCTGCCGTCCGGCAGCTTTTTCGTTCCGGATTTGTGCCAGTGCCAGTCCATCATCTCCTTACCGGCGGCAACGCAGGCCTCGAAGCTCGGAACGGGGTTCGGGTCCTCCTGAGACGTGGGGCCGTGAAGATTCAGGCGCGCAACGTCGATGGGATCCATGCCAAGCTCCTCGGAGATGAGGTATATGGCCATTGTACCGGAGTCCCAGTTGAAGGGGCAGTGCTGACCGGAAAGGTACATCTTGCCGCGGTTGGTGTCAACAACGTCCATGTGCTGGCGGATATTGGGACACTTGAGGGTATAGTAGGGGCCGTAGCCCTGGTCGTTCGCCGCGCCGAAGGAGGAGGAGCCATAAACGCCGTTGTCCGCGATGGAGAAATCGTTCACGGCGGTTATGAGGCCCTCGTTTGTAAAGCCGACCCTGAGGTGCATGAAGCGCTCGTTCATAAGGAAGTCAAACGTTTCCTCGCGGGTGTTGGCGCAGCGAACGGGGCGACCGGTGCGCTTTGCAAGCAGGGGGGTTATCTCCTGCGACTTGCGCATGCCCCAGTCGCAGTACTTGCCGCCCTGAAAGACGCCGTACTGGATGGTCTTTTCGTTGGAAACGCCGTACATCCGGCCAATGTTTTCGCGGCGCTGAACGGCGCCCTCAATGTGGAGATCCGGCCCCTCTCCGTGGTAGGGATCGCTTTCCCACCATGCTACGGAGGCGGGCGGGTTGGGCATATGAGAGGCGAAGGCGGGCAGCATGAGATCATACTCGATAATATGATCTGCTTCCTTGAAGCCTTTTTCAAGGTCGCCCTGCGTAACGGTGGCGTAGGAGACGTTGCCGCTCTTCGGCTTTGACGGCTTGGGAGCGAACATATCGTGCGGCTCCTCCACCTGGCGGACTACGGGAGCGTCAGGCTCGCGGCCCTTGCGGGTATCCACGACGTGGCCGAGAATTTCCCATTCAATATCAAGC
>CAKTED010000227.1 GCA_934546725.1 uncultured Oscillospiraceae bacterium
CATCATAGCACAGCGATAAAGCTATCCCCCGGTGGTGGTACAGTCCACCAGCCGGGGGATGCAGTTACTTTATATCCTGCTGCCTGTTTTTCACCTTCAGGCGGCTCGCGGCGCGGGCAAGACTTGCCTGCGTCATTTTATATTCCCGGTAACTCTGCTTTTGCAGCGCCGCCTCCTTCGCGGCGGCAAGCGCGCGCTGCGCCCGGCGCTCATCTATCTCCTCCGGATGCTCTGCCGAGTCCACAAGGAGAAGTACGGAGCCGTTCTCTATCTTCACGAGGCCCGCGTCAACGGAGGCTATGTGCTCCTCGCCGCCGGACGGCCGATAGCGGACCATTCCCGGCACCACCGCCGCGATGAGGTCGCAATGGTGGGCGAGTATGCCGAATTCTCCGTCCTCAAGCGGCACCGTCAGCGACTCGCAGCTCCCTTCAAAAAACGGTCGCTCAGCCGTCAGTATACTGACCCTGAATTCCTCCACCTTATTTTCCCTCCGCCTTCATGCGCTCCGCCTTTTCCCTGACATCGTCTATCGTACCGACGTTGA
Source organism: uncultured Oscillospiraceae bacterium (assembly GCA_934546725.1). Taxonomy (GTDB): domain Bacteria; phylum Bacillota; class Clostridia; order Oscillospirales; family Oscillospiraceae; genus RGIG6375. The sequence continues at coordinate 548 of CAKTED010000227.1, forward strand.
AGAACGCCGCCTCGGGATATGCGTCCATCTCGCCGTCCACGATTGCCTTGAAGCCGCGGATCGTCTCGCTGAGCGGAACGTATACGCCGGGGATACCGGTGAATTTTTCCGCCACGCTGAACGGCTGAGCGAGGAAGCGCTGGATCTTTCGCGCCCTGTAAACCGTGGTTTTATCCGCCTCGCTGAGCTCCTCCATGCCAAGTATGGCAATTATATCCTGAAGCTCGCTGTATTTTTCAAGCATTTCCTCCACTCTGCGCGCGGTATCGTAATGCTCCTGACCTACGATATCGGCCTCAAGTATGCGCGAGGTGGATTGCAGCGGGTCCACCGCGGGATAGATGCCCTGCTCGGATATTTTTCTGCTGAGGACCGTCGTTGCGTCCAGATGGGCGAACGTCGTTGCCGGAGCGGGGTCGGTAAGGTCGTCCGCCGGGACATAAACGGCCTGCACGGATGTTACGGAACCGTTTTTCGTTGAAGCTATGCGCTCCTGAAGCTCGCCCATCTCGTTGGCAAGCGTCGGCTGATAGCCGACGGCAGAGGGCATGCGCCCGAGCAGCGTCGAAACCTCGCTGCCCGCCTGAACGAAACGGAAGATATTATCAATAAAAAGCAGAACGTCCTGATGGCCGACGTCGCGGAAATATTCCGCCATCGTAAGCCCGGTAAGGCCGACGCGCATACGCACGCCCGGAGCCTCGTTCATCTGGCCGAAGACGAGCGCCGTCTTGTTCAGAACGCCGCTCTCGCCCATCTCGGTCCAGAGGTCGTTGCCCTCGCGGCTGCGCTCGCCGACGCCCGTGAAAATCGAATATCCTCCGTGCTGCGTTGCAACGTTATGGATAAGCTCCTGGATGAGAACCGTTTTGCCAACGCCCGCGCCGCCGAAAAGGCCGATCTTGCCGCCCTTGGCATACGGCTCCATCAGGTCAATTACCTTTATGCCGGTTTCAAGCACCTCAACGACGGGACTCTGATCCTTGAAATCCGGAGCCTTGCGGTGGATGCACCAGCGCTCGGTACCGTCCGATATCGGCTTTCCGCCGTCCATCGGCTCGCCGAGAACGTTGAACAGCCGCCCGAGAGTTTCCTCGCCGACGGGCACGGTTATTCCCTGCCCCGTGCTCAGAACGCTCATGCCCCGGTACAGTCCCTCGCTTCCCGCCAGCATGATGCAGCGCACAACGCCGCCGCCAAGGTGCTGAGCCGCTTCCATGACGCGCTTTTCACCGCCCACCGTAACCTCAAGCGCGTCTCTGATCTTCGGCAGGCGGCCATCGGTAAATTCAACGTCCACAACAGGTCCGGAGACCTGAACGATTTTTCCTGTATTCATATAAGGCCACGCCTCACTTCGCTTATTTTAAAGTCGCTTTGCCCGCGCTCCGGCGGCAACCTCGGTTATCTCCTGCGTTATGGCCGCCTGGCGCACCCTGTTATACTGCACGGAAAGCTCCGAGAGCATCTCGTCGGCATTGCGTCCGGCGGAATCCATCGCCAGCATGCGCGCGTTCTGCTCCGAGCAGAAGCTGTCCACAAGGGCGCTGTAAATATATCCCGTTACATAGCTTGGAACTATTGCGTCCAGCACGCTTGCGGCCGAGGGCATAAAGTCGCCCTCCTCGAGAGCGTTCGCCACGCTGTCGTCCCCCATAAACTCCTCCGGGTCGATGGGCAGCAGTTGGTGCTCTATAACGTCCGTGGCGACGCCGCTGCGCATATCGGTATATATTATATGTATCTCGTCCAGCTCGCCGCTGTCATAGAGCTCAAGCAGCGTACTGCTTATATCTCTCGCGCGCTCCATGCTCGGGTTCTGCGCGGAATAGAGAAAGCTCCTGTCCACCGGGATATTCTTGCGGAAGAAAAACTGCCTGCCATATTCGCCGACGACGAAAAGCATAGTCTGCTCCTGCCGGTCAAGATACTGCTGCGCTTCAAGATACTCCGAGGCAAGCTTCAGAACATTATGGTTATATGCTCCGGCCAGCCCCTTATCCGAGGTAATGACAAGGCAGCCGCATTTTATATTCTCCCTGCGCGTCCCGCTCTTAGAGACGATATAGCGGCTTTTAACGTCCGGGATATTTTCAAATATGCGCAGCATCTCCTTATGCAGGCTTTGAAAATACGGGCGGGTCTGCTCAAGATCACGCTTCGTTTTTCTCAGCTTTGTTGTGGAGATCATATACATTGCGTTCGTGATTTTTTTCGTATCCCGTATACTCTTAATACGGTTTCGTATCTCTCTCGCGTTTGCCATAAAGCATCACCCGTCAGGAAGCAGGCGTCAGGAACAGCGCCAGATATTCGCGCGCCGCCGCCGTAATGCTCCCTCTGAGCTCGTCTGAAAGGCCGTCGCCGCGCTCGATATCGCTGCATATATCCTCATACTGCTCCGCGAAATATTTCAGCATGCCCTCCTGAAACGTTTTTATCCGCTCCGTGGGCACTCTGAGCATAACGCGCTCCTCGGCTGCCACAAGAGTTACCACCTGCTGCCAGAGTGTCATCGGGCTGTACTGCTTCTGCTTCAAAAGCTGCATCAGACCCTCGCCGAAGCGCAGCTGCTCCTTCGTGGACTCGTCAAGGTCGCTCGAAAACTGGGTGAAGACCTCCATCTCGCGGTACTGCGCAAGCTCAAGACGAATCGAGCCCGCCGCCTTTTTCATCACCTTCGTCTGCGCCGCGCCGCCGACACGCGAAACCGACAGGCCGACGT
>CAKTED010000228.1 GCA_934546725.1 uncultured Oscillospiraceae bacterium
ATTATAAGAGCCTCGCGCAGGAGTGCGACGTATATGCCGAGAGACCGAGCGCAAAGCAGATGGATTATATCAGGCGCATAGCACTCGGTATCGGCGAGCACGCGGCCGAGCTGGATTCATACATTGAAAAATACTCAAAGGGCTGGAAGATAGGCAGAATTTCAAGAGTTGCCGTTGCCGTGATGCGGCTTGCCATGTACGAGATCATGTATATGCCGGATATTCCGAACGGCGCGGCCATAAACGAAGCCGTTGAGCTTGCGGGAAAATATGAGGATAAGGACACCGTTTCCTTTATAAACGGCATTCTCGGGTCATTTGTCCGCAGAGAGATGAGCTTTGAAGCGGAAAACTCGCCTGCGGAGGCTGCGGCCGAAGAGCCTTCGGAAGAATGAACGAAAAAACGATATTCAGCGTATCGGAGCTGAACGGGCGGATAAAGGGTCTGATCGATTCCGACCCTGTCCTTGACGGCATATACGTTCGCGGCGAGCTTTCAAACTATAAAACATACCCCTCGGGACACCATTACTTCACTTTGAAGGACGCCGAGGGGACCCTGAGGGGAGTCATGTTCAAAAGCAGTGCTTCAAAGCTGCGCTTCAGGCCTGAAAACGGCATGCAGGTAATAGCCTTCGGGCGGGTCACGGTATACCCGAGGGACGGGGCGTATCAGCTTTACTGCTCATCGATGACACCGGACGGCACAGGCGACCTTTACGTTGCCTATGAACAGCTGAAGGAAAAGCTTTTCAAAGAGGGGCTTTTTGCCAGAGAGCACAAAAAGCCGCTTCCGCCGTATCCGGAGAAAATAGCGCTTATAACCTCTTCTGCCGGGGCCGCCGTAAGGGATATGATCCGTATTCTCGGAAAAAGGTACCCCTTGGCGAAGGTCATCGTCATGCCGGTTCGCGTACAGGGAGTTGAAGCGCCGCCGGAAATAGTCGGCGCAATACGTTACGCCAACAGCTATCAGGTGGCGGACGTGATAATCGTCGGCCGCGGCGGAGGCTCGATAGAGGACCTTTGGGCCTTTAATGACGAGCGCGTGGCGAGGGCGATATATGAATCCGCTATTCCAGTCATATCCGCCGTCGGGCATGAGCCGGACGTTACCATAGCGGACTATGTGGCCGACGTGAGAGCGGCTACGCCGTCAAACGGAGCAGAGCTCGCCGTGGCAGACAGGGTGAAGCTTTCAGAGCTTCTTGAAGCGGCGCAGAGCCGGATGCAGAGCGCCGTGAGGCGAAGGCTGGACACGAGCCGCGAAAAGCTTGCCAAGCTTGCGTCAAATCGTGAGCTGACGAGCCCGACGACGTATATTAACGATAAGCGCCAGCTGCTTGACCATGAGCTTGACCGCCTGTCTGCCGCGATGTCGGCCGTGACAGCCAAAAATCGTAACCGCTTCACCGCTCTTGCGGCGGGACTGGACGCCATGAGCCCGCTCAAGGTGCTCTCAAGAGGGTATTCCGTTGCCAGCAGGGACGGCGTGGTCATAAAAAGCGCGAAAAAAATCATGCCGGGAGATAATATCGGCATCAGACTGAAGGACGGCAGCCTTGACTGCGAGGTTAGGGAGGTAAATATCGATGGCAGATAAAATGAACTTTGAGCAGTCCATGGCAAGACTCGAGGAGATCGTGAAGCTTCTTGAAAAGGGCGAGGAAAGCCTTGATTCGGCGCTGAGCCTCTTTACGGAGGGAACGGCTCTTGTAAAGAGCTGCACAAGGAAGCTCGACAGCGCGGAGCAGAAGGTGGTAAAGCTCGTAAAGGGAGCGGACGGTCTGCCGACGGAAACGGAATTTGAATGCAATGAATAATAACGATATTTTGAAGCTGCGGGCAGAAACTGTTGAGAAGAGGCTTTCGCAGCTGCTTGAGTGCGGCGGCACGGCGCAGGACAGGCTGGTCGAGGCAATGCGTTACAGCCTGCTTGCGGGCGGAAAACGCATAAGGCCGGTGCTCACGCTTGAGTTTTGCCGGGCGTGCGGAGCCGAGCCTGTGCAGGCACTGGACTTCGGCTGCGCCATTGAAATGCTGCACACCTATTCGCTTATCCATGACGATATGCCGTGCATGGATAACGATGACCTCCGGCGCGGCAAGCCCACCTGCCATAAGGTATATGGTGAGTGGCTGGCGATGCTGGCGGGCGATGCGCTTCAGGCGCAGGCGTTTTCCACGCTGGCCGAGTGCGGACTTGGCGCGCACGAAAGGGCCGAGGCCTCAAGGGTCCTGGCGTATGCGGCCGGATACCGTGGCATATGCGGAGGGCAGTATCTTGATCTCAGCGGTGAAGGCCATAAGCTTGACGCCGAAAGGGTATATTTAACGCATTCCATGAAAACGGCTGCGCTTATCGAGGCGGCGTGCGAGCTTGGCTGCATAGCCGCGGGTGCCTATGCGCAGCGCAGAAGCGCCGCTGTCGAGTACGGACGCGCGCTCGGCATGGCATTTCAGATAAGAGACGATGTACTCGATTGCGAGGGCACGGAGCAGAGCCTTGGAAAAAGCACGGGTAAGGACGCAAAAAGCGAAAAATTTACCTTCGTCACGCGTTACGGCATTGAAAAATGCCGGAGCCTGATAGAAGAAATCACCGATGCGGCAATAAGCTGCGTGCAGGATGCCTTTGACGATGCGGAATTTCTCGTATGGCTGGCGCGGATGCTCGCGGGCAGGGAAAAATAAAATACTGATATTATCGCGATCCATACGGCATTTATGGGTCGCGACTTTTTTTCGGAAAAAGCTTCCTCCAACATAAAAATTGATTTGACGATTACAGCACATATATGCTACAATATCAAAATAGGCGAATTATATATGTTTATGCGGAGGCTTCACATGTGGCTCAGTGATAAATGGCGGGATTTTGAAATTGTTGATTGCTCGGACGGCGAAAAGCTCGAGCGCTGGGGCGGCTATACGCTTGTAAGGCCGGATCCTCAGGCAATATGGAGCACTGAGCGCAGAGACCCGGCATGGTTCAGGCCGAATGCCAGATATGCCCGCTCCTCCAGCGGAGGCGGCAGATGGGTAAGAGCCAATGTGCCGGAGGCCTGGCAGATACATTACGGTGAGCTTACCTTCAATATAAAGCTTATGAACTTCAAGCCTACGGGAATATTCCCGGAGCAGGCCTGCAACTGGGATTATATCATGGAAAGGGTACGCTCAGCCGGACGGAAAATAAGCGTACTGAACCTTTTTGCATATACCGGAGCGGCCAGCCTCGCGGCGGCTGCGGCCGGGGCGGAGG
>CAKTED010000229.1 GCA_934546725.1 uncultured Oscillospiraceae bacterium
GCTGCATCGAGAAGGGCGTGGATATAACTAAGGGCGGCACGAAGTATAACTTCATCGGTCCCCAGGGCATCGGCCTCGGAACCACCGGTGACGGTCTTTCCACCATCAAGCAGCTTGTTTTCGACGAAAAGAAGGTCACCGGCAGGGAGCTTCTTGACGCCGTTGAGGATAACTGGGTCGGTCACGAGCCGCTTTATATGCTCGTAAACAGCGATAAGATCCACCACTACGGCAACGATGACGATTACGCAGACGAGCTTACGAAGCTTGCAATGGATACATATTGCAAATACGTTGAGCGCCGTCCCAACGCTCACGGCGGCTTCTTCCAGCCCGGCTGCTACACCGTCACCGTAAACGTTGCGCACGGTCTGCACCAGTGGGCCTCCGTTGACGGACGCACCGCCTTCGAGCCCGTATCCGACTGCATGGGCGCAGTTCACACGCACTGCTGCTCGCACGACGTAAAGGGCCCGCTCGCCATCTGCAAGTCCGTAACGAAGATGGATCACGCAAGAGCCACAAACGGCACGCTGCTCAACTGGAAGTTCTCCCCCTCCGCCGTTGCGGGTGAGGCCGGCAGAGACGCCTTCATCGCTCTCATGGATGAATACATTCACAGAAAGGGCATGCACAGCCAGTTCAACATTACCTCTCAGGAAACGCTTCTCGCCGCGCAGAAGGATCCCGCAGCTTACAGAGACCTGCTCGTCCGCGTCGCCGGTTACAGCGCCTACTTTGTTGAGCTGCACAAGGATCTGCAAAACGACATAATCGGCCGTACTGAGCTTTCCTTTGACTAAGCCGGAACCGCCGCAAAACGGGAGGCACTTCTTTTGAAGCATTTTAACGAGAAGGGTGAGCTTTGCGCCCTTATCACGAACATACAGAAATACACCATTCACGACGGCCCTGGTATCCGCACGGAATTTTTCTTCAAGGGCTGCCCGCTGCGCTGTCCCTGGTGCAGCAATCCCGAAACCATACTTCCCCGCCGTCAGCTCGGCTCATATCCTGCCAAATGTATCGGCATCGAGCGCTGCGGGCTCTGCCTCAAGGCCTGTCCCGAGCAGGAATCGCCCATCCGCTTTACGGCTGAGGGCGAGCTTATCCCGATTCAGATGACCGAGGGCTGCTTCGGCTGCTATAAGTGCGCCGAAGCCTGCCCCGGCGGCGGTATCATAATCTGGGGCAAGTACTATACGCTTGAGCAGCTGCTTGAGATAGCGGAGGAGGACAGGAGCTTCTACGACCGCACCGGCGGCGGCGTCACCCTCAGCGGCGGCGACGTTACGATGCAGTGGGAGTTCGTTTCGGAGTTTCTCAGAGAATGCCACGCACGGCACCTTAACATATGCGTGGAAACGGAGGCCTGCTGCGCGTGGGAGCATCTCGCCGCCGTTATTGAGTTTGCCGACCTTGTAATATTCGATATAAAGCACATTGACGATGCGGTCCACAAGTCTCTTTTCGGCGTGGGCAACAGCCTCATTCTCGAAAACATCGAAAAAACCGCAAAGCTTGGCAGGCGCATCGTTATAAGAACGCCCGTCGTTATCGGCAAAAACTCGGATGATGACAATCTTCGCGGCATAGCTGCCTTCGTAAGGGATAAGCTCGGCTCCTCCCTCGTCCAGTACCAGCTGCTGCCGTACAGAAAGATGGGCGTTGAAAAATACGACTCTCTCGGCATGGACTATCCCCTCGGGAACGACTACAAGCCGCCCGAGCGCGAGGACTGGGAGCGAAACCTTCTCCGGATACGCGACATGCTCGAGGACGAGTTCCACATCCCCGTGGCTGCCGGCACAAGCGGCAAGCTTCCGCTCTGAGCGAAACAGGGCGGCGCTTCGGAGGTGATGGAAACATAAATTCCGGCATTCACGCTTCAAAACAGAGATAAATTTACAAAAGGGGTTATTTTAAAGCAATGGGAATTTCAAAGAAAGTTTCGCTTCTTAAGACTCCCGATGAAGTGAGTCAGAAGCCCAAAATGAGCATGTTCAAGCTCATCATGTCGATTATCGGCATAGCCTGCATGATCTTTTTCAGATTTATTCCGCCTTATTCCACCATCACCAGCATCGGCTGGGCGGTCATCGGCGACTTTGTCGGCGCGGTCATTCTCTGGACCTTCGTTGACCTGACGTGGCCGTTCTTCCCGCTGGTCGTATTCATGGGCATTGATATGCTCAGCATCTATCCCTCCTCCACGCAGAGCGCGGGCGTTTACGAGGCCTGCATGCAGTCCATCGGTAACTGGATCCCTGTTTTCGTTATCGGCTGCCTCATCTTCTGCGTTCTCCTTGAGGATTCCGGTATTCTGCGCCGCATCTCCTATTTCTTCATTTCAAGAAAGATCGCTCACAAGGGCGGCTGGACCTTCTCCATCTTCCTGCTTGCCTCCGCTCTTCTCTGCGTGCTCTTCCTTGACGTTACTCCCGTTCAGCTTTTCTTCTTCGCCATCTGCGAGGAGATCTTCCTTGCCTTCGGCTTCAAGAAGGGCGACAGCTGGCCGAAGTTCATCATAACGAGCCTTACCTTCGTTCTCGTCACCGGCTTTGTTATGACGCCTATCTGCCACACGCTCTCCATTCTCTGGATGGGCGTATACTCCAGCATCTCCGGCAATCCCAGCAGCATCCTTGAGTATACGATGCTCGCCTTCCCCTTCGGTATCGCGCTGCTCGTGCTCATGCTCGTGTGGTTCCGCCTTGTTATCAAGCCGGATATGTCCAAGTTCAAGACCGTTGACTGGAGCGCGCTGGATAAGCTCAATCCCGGCCCCTGGACGAAGCGCGAGAAGGTAGTCGTTGTTACCCTCATCGTCTGCCTGGCCTGCTGGATCGTTCCCGGCGTTGTGGCGCTCATCGCTCCTCAGAGCGCGTTCGTGGACTTCATGAACAACAAGCTCACGCAGATCGGCCCCCTCTTCCTGGCCATCGCGCTCATGTGCATCATCCACGTTGACGGCAAGCCCGTTCTCAATATCAACGATGCTCTCAGCCGCGTTCAGTGGCCCACCGTTATCCTGCTCGCCTCCTTCACGCTGGTGGCAAACGCCATCGCCGAGGACGCCTGCGGCATCAACCTCTGGCTCACGAACGTGTTCACCCCCCTCATTCAGGGTCTGAGCCCGTGGACCTTCGTAACGGTCATCGGCATCATCTGCATCGTTCTCACGAGCTTCCTCAACCAGGTGCCCGTCGGAATAATCC
>CAKTED010000230.1 GCA_934546725.1 uncultured Oscillospiraceae bacterium
TGAACTGCCTGCCAGGCACCGCCATGGATCATGACGAAGAAAAAGTCCGAACACAAGCTGCTTTGTTTTTCCGGAACCCTTGATTCCCATGATGACCTTGACCATGTGGTTCACTCTCCTTTTACTTTTTTACGGCGCGATAATGCAGCCGCTGCAATAAGGACCTGTTTATATTTTGATAATAACATTTTTTTAACGTGACTTCAACAGGAATTTGTGAATTTTTTGTCTCGCGGAATTATGTTTTGCCCAGCAGGGCAAACATGCGGGTCTTATATTCCTCCACGCCGGGCTGGTCGAAGGGGCAAACCCCCGAGACATAGGCCGAAAGCGCGCAGGAAAGCTCGAAAAAGTAGAAAAGATTGCCGGCGGAGGCCGCCGTAACGGGAGGCATGTCCAGCCGGATGCAGGGAACGCCGCCGGAAACGTGGGCGGCAAGCGTGCCCTCGAGCGCCGCGCGGTTAACATCGTCAAGCTCCCGGCCGGAAAGGTGCTCGAGCCCGTCCGCGCCGGTCCCGTCCGTCGGGATGACGACGCTGCGCGAGGGCGCGGCATAAAGCATGGTCTCAAGCATCAGGCGCTCGCCCTGCTGCATGTACTGCCCCATGGAGTGCAGATCGGCGCTCAGCTCGAGCGCGGCGGGGAAGATGCCGCGCCCGTCCTTGCCCTCGCTTTCGCCGAAGAGCTGCTTCCACCACTCGGCGAAAAAGCGGAAGCGCGGCTCCCAGACGCTGAGCGCTTCGATTTTTTTGCCGGAGGCGTAGAGCGCCTGGCGCGCGGCGGCGTAGAGCATGGCGGGGTTTTCCGGGTCTTTGCGGAGGTATTCGGCCTCCGCCGCCTTTGCGCCGGAGAGCATGTCGGCAATGCTTATGCCCGCCGCGGCCATCGGCAGCAGGCCGACGGGCGTGAGAACGGAGTATCGCCCGCCCGTGTCGGCGGGGATGACGAAGCGCCTGAAGCCCTGCTCCTCCGCCATCGAGCGCAGGGCGCCGTGCTCCGCGTCCGTCGTGGCGTAGACCCTTTCGGCGGCCTTTGCGCCGTATTTTTCGCGGAGAAGCTCGTAAAATATGCGGAAGGCGACGGCAGGCTCGGTGGTCGTGCCGGACTTGGAGATGACGTTTATCGAAAAATCGCGGCCCGCGAGATAGCTTTTCAGCTCGGAAACGTACTGCGGAGAGAGGTTGTTGCCCGCAAATATTATCCTCGGGCAGCCGTTATCGGAAAAGGCGGGGCAGAGCAGCTCCGTCGCCGCCCGCGCGCCGAGATATGAGCCGCCTATGCCGATCACGAGCAGCACCTCCGAGCGCGAATGTATCTCATCCGCCGCCGCGTTTATGCGCCCGATCAGCTCCGCGTCCGTCCGCGACGGAAGATGCAGCCAGCCGGTGTGACCCCGCTCTTCGCGCAGCGTTTCCATGGCGTCCGCAACACGGGGGAGCCATTTTTCGCGCCAGTCCGGCGCAAGAAAGGCGGAAATTCCAGAAAGCTCTGCTTTTATCATTTTCGGCACCATCCTTTTCTGTGTCATTTGCCTGTATTATGCCACAAATTCGCGCGGCTTACAAGTGGGACGGCGGAGGAAGCATGCTGTAATGTATAATGCATAATGCGGAATTTTTGCCGTTCGCGGAAGGCGGGTAAAGGTTTTGTTATTCATAGGGTGCGGGGCTTATTAGTGCTGTCATTCTCGCGCTCCGCTGCCTACGTCTCGGACGCGAACCCGGCGAAGCGCGCTCTTTGTTTCTGCTGTCATTCTCGCGCTCCACGCGGGAATCTCCCCGTTGGTTTGTACAGGTAACGACAGCGATGCTGAAAATCTGCTGTCATTCAGAGGGAGCCATCGGCGACCGAAGAATCCCACGGTTGGTTCGTACAGGTTGCGACAACGTACCGCTCCGCCCTGACCGGGGGATCCCCGCTTCGCGAGGATGACGGAAAAAGACACAACTCTCACGCGTCCACGCTGCACCGCGTCCACAGCCCTCGCGGCACCCTCAAAAAAAGTCCCCCCGGCCGCGCGAAAAACGGCCGGGGGACAAGGCGGAAGGCCTCTTCGGAGGGTGCGAGCATTAAAAGGTCAGACAGTTTTTGCACAACTGCCTGACCTTTTATGCGTTTTCGTTTATCTCCTTCTCGATTTCCATTACGATCGCGCTCATTGGCATATTCAGCGCATTGCTGATGCGGTACAGGGTTTCCAGCGTCGGCTTCCGTTCCCCGCGCTCAATCGCGCTCAGATGCGTTCTTCCTATATCCGAAAGACCGCTCAGCACCTCCTGCGTAATGCCTTTTTCGGATCGCAGCCGCGCAATTACCTTTCCCACAAGGCAGGGGTTTAACTGGCTTTGACTCATAACTACACCTCAGAATGAGTGTAGTATATCTTTCTCCATCCTTTGAACACATTTGTTGACATTTGAATACTTATGTGTTACACTCTGCGATAGAGGGAGGAAGAAGGTGATTTTTGCGGACGGGCGATACATTGAAATAAACACCAAATAACAATTATTGAGAATTAGATAAGGGGGGATAAAAACATGAACAGAAGCAACGGCACAGGAGGCGGAGGTGGCGTGGGAGCTATAATCATAGGTGTGTTTCTCGCCTTAGTCCTGTTTGCGGTCATAGGGTAATCATGAGTAAAAAAGACGTAGTTATCCTGTATTCCGACATGGCCCTGTATATGCTCAACAGATTTGTCTTAACGCATCTCAGCACGCACGGCATCCTCTACGAGATCATCCACTGGCATCTAAATGATTATCTCGGCGAAATAGTGTTTTTATGGCGTTACATCTTCATAGAGAACTGGCAAAAGCAGAAGCTCTTATCGGTATAGAGAAGATAGAAAATTAGTTATATCAGCTTTTAAATTAGTTGTAGTAAACGAGTGTAATCTGCCGGGCGACGGCAAAAGAAAAAAAGCCGTCACAGAGCAGACATATTTTCACGCGCCCTTTTTATCCCGGCGGCTTTGGTTTTCAGAGCCGCCGATTTTTTTGTTTATGGGACGACCTGTAATCATTTAGGTATGGCGGCTTTAGGAGGGAGCCGCCATGAGCTATAAATCGTATCGACAAATTCTTACATTCTTTAACTTGTCAAAAAAAGCCCGACCGCCGCCGGGGATATTTCTACTCTTGAATATGAACTGTCAAATCATCTGAATACCTTTTGTAATGCTTATGCGCCCGTCCGGG
>CAKTED010000231.1 GCA_934546725.1 uncultured Oscillospiraceae bacterium
GGGGAGAACGGCAATGGCAAAAGCTAAAACAGTATTTTACTGCACCGAATGCGGCAACGAAACACTGAAATGGCAGGGAAGGTGCCCTGCCTGCGGAGCGTGGAACAGCATAGTCGAGCACGAGGCTCCGCCGAAGACAGCCTCAGCAAAGGTGCGTGGGGCATTTTCGTTGAATCGCCAAAGCAGTACGCTTATATCCGATATCGACATAACGGCTGAAATGCGGTTTTCGACAGGCTTCGGCGAGCTCGACAGGGTTCTGGGCGGCGGGGCCGTTACCGGCTCGCTCGTCCTCGTCGGCGGCGCGCCCGGAATAGGCAAATCCACCCTGCTGCTTCAGATGTGCGGGCATATCGCCGCCAGGTACAAGGTCCTGTATGTTACGGGCGAGGAGTCCGGGCGTCAGCTCAAAATGCGTGCAGAGCGACTTGGCGTAACGGCAGGGGAGCTGTACGTCCTTGTTGAGACCAATTTTGGCGAAATTCTTGACAGTATAACGAAGCTTGAGCCGGACGTTGTTATCATAGATTCCATACAGACGCTTTATAACGAAGCCATCGACTCGTCTGCTGGAAGCGTTTCACAGGTGAGAGAATGCACCATGGCGCTGATGCAGGTGGCAAAAAACAACGGAGTGACCATTTTCATCGTAGGTCACATCAACAAGGAGGGCTCCATTGCAGGCCCCAAGGTTCTTGAGCATATGGTCGACTGCGTCCTCTATTTTGAAGGCGACCAGAACTCAGCTTACAGGATCCTGCGCGCGGCAAAAAACCGCTTTGGCTCAACCAATGAGATCGGCGTTTTTGAAATGCTTGACAAAGGCCTTGCCGAGGTTGCAAATCCGTCCGAGATGCTGCTTTCGGGCAGGCTGGAAAATTCGCCCGGAACCTGCGTTACCTGCGTCATGGAGGGCACGCGCCCCGTTTTGGCCGAAATTCAGGCACTCATCACTCCTACGAGCTATAATGTCCCTCGCAGGACCTCAAGCGGCATAGATTATAACCGCGCCGCGCTTCTGCTCGCCGTTTTGGAAAAGCGCGGGAGACTTCGCATGAGCTCGAGCGACGCATATATAAACGTAGTCGGCGGCCTTGAGCTTAACGAAACCGCCGCCGATCTGGCAACGATTATGGCTGTCGCCTCAAGCTATGTGGACAAGCCGATCGGCGACGACGTTGTCGCCATAGGCGAGGTCGGCCTTACGGGCGAGATTCGTTCCGTTTCATATATGAACCAGCGCATAACCGAGGTTCATCGGCTTGGCTTCAAAAAATGTATCGTGCCGCTGTGCGGAAAGGGCAGGTACAGCGTTCCGGACGGTCTCCAGCTTATAGAAGTAAAAAGCCTGAAGGACGCCTTAGCCTGTACCATTGGCGCCAGAAATCAAAGCTGATGAACGGCGGAGAGCATTTTATTTCTACTCCGAATCTTCCCAATGGCACTGTAAGCAGCATGATCGTCGGAAGCGGCTATTCGAGGCTTGTTTTGGAGCTCAAAAAGCGGGGGATAGCGGTTTTTGAGCTTCCTTATAACCCACTGCTGCCGCTGCCGGTGCGCGGACACGCAGATCTTTTGGCGTATTACTGCGGAAACGGAAGGCTTATAGTAAGTCCGGCAATTTTCGGAAGGCTTGAAGACGAACCCATGCTGGCTGGCGCAGAACTGACAGTGGCTGAGCTTATGCCCGGAAAAGCTTATCCTGAGGATATTGCGCTCAATGCCTGCCGCATCGGGCAAAGCATTTTTTGCCGCAGCGATATGACTGACCCTGTGATTTTGTCGGATTCGCGCCAGCGCGGCCTTGAGCTGATCCATATAAGCCAGGGCTACGCAAAATGCTCGATCTGCATCGTGGATGAGGCACATATGATCACCTCGGACCGCGGCATTGCGGCGGAGGCCGCCGCGCATGGGATCGACGCGCTGCTCATATCGCCGGGATTTTTTCGCCTGCCGGGCTACGATTACGGATTCATCGGCGGCTCGAGCTTCAAGCTTGGGCCAAAAAAGCTGGCGTTTACCGGGTATCTTTCAGGCCATCCGGACGAAAAGCGCATTATGAAATATCTTGAAAAGCTGAACATAGAGCCGGTTTTTCTTTGCGAAGAACCGTGCTTCGATATCGGTTCAGCCATTCCTTTACACGAGAGGAGCTGAGTTGGCTTGACAGCACATAACAGTGCCGCGTGCGGCGATATTGCCGAAACGGTCCTGATGCCCGGTGACCCGATGCGTGCAAAATTCATCGCCGAAAATTACCTGAAATCTCCGGTGCTCGTTAACAATGTCAGAGGGGTTCAGGGGTACAGCGGCTATTGGAACGGCGCGAACGTAACGGTCATGGCAAGCGGCATGGGTATTCCTTCCATAGGAATATACAGCTGGGAATTATACAACTGCTATAATGTAAAGAATATTATTCGCATCGGAACTGCCGGAGCGCTGAGCGACGAGCTTGATGTAAAGGATATTATCCTTGCGATGGGCGCGTGTACGGACTCAAACTTTATAAATCAGTATAAGCTGCCGGGCACATTTGCGCCGATTGCGGATTTTGAGCTTCTGAGCGCGGCATTGAAGACTGCCGGTTCGAGCGGACTGAGTGTAAAGGTCGGCAATATTCTGTCGAGTGACGTTTTTTATGCCGACGATCCGCACGATAATGATGCGTGGAAAAAGATGGGCGTATTGGCGGTAGAAATGGAAGCCGCCGGACTGTACGCAACGGCCGCGCGCTGCGGCAAGCGAGCACTGGCCATATGCACGATATCGAATCATTTGTATCGCAGCGACGAATTAAGCGCCGATGAGCGTGAGCGTTCGCTTGATCAGATGATACGCCTTGCTTTGGACACGACTGCCGCGATCAGCCGAAAAGATACATTATAATAATACAATGGACGCACCAGGAATATGGAATATCTGGAATTATCAGGAGCCGGGCAAATATCGACAGATTGCTGATATCTGTCCGGCTCCCCTGCTGATATAATACTCATAAGTTCATGAAATTACTATTTCGTGAACCAAAATGTGTGAACAGAAAAGGGCGGAGATTTCCTCCGCCCTGCTGAAAGCTGTCATTTTTCAAGCCTTGCAAGCCACTCACGGGCCAGCGCGTCGCTTGGCATACGCCAGTCTCCTCGCGGTGAAAGCGTGACCGTACCGACCTTGGGTCCGTCCGGCAGGCACGAGCGCT
>CAKTED010000232.1 GCA_934546725.1 uncultured Oscillospiraceae bacterium
CCCTGGCCCTCGCCGGAGCGGACGATGTCCATCCCGGCCTCCCGCAGGGCCTCGATGTCCGTGTAGACGCTCTTGCGCTCGGCCTCGATGCCCCGCTTGGCCAGCAGTGCGATGATCTGGGTGGAGGAGAGGGGGTGCTCCTCGTCGGACTCCCGCAGCAGGATCTCCCGCAGGGCCAGGATCTTCTCCTTCTGATAGGAGGAACGCGCCATGAAATCACACCTTTCGACTCTCAGTATACCTGGGAACAAGCCCATTGTAAAGTGAAAACCGTCCCATTCTCAGGACGGTTTCGGTGTAAGATTTCCCCCTGTCAAATTCTGTCGGGTGTGATAGGATAGATTCAGGCGCTGCACGAACGGCAGGCGCATTACAGTGCTCAGCGGCTTTGCCGCGCTTAGCACTGTTGTGCAGGAAAAGGCGACGGAGAAATCCGTTGCCTTTTATCGCAGTCAGCACTCCACCCGAAAGGGGGGATCGCCAATATTTTTCAAGATTACATTCCATGTTCGGCGGAAATACTCCGTCTCGATCACGGTGCGTGAGCTGAAAAGCAGAAACCGCCGCTCTGGGGTTAGAGCGGCGGTTTCCGTTTTGGGCCCTGGACCTCGACCCCTTCCTTGCCTTTTAGGATAGCGGAAGGCGGGCGGGTTGTCACGAGGGAAAAACGGGGCCCCCGCCGGAGTGGCGGGGGCCCCGTTTAGGGAACTTGTCGCTTTGCTGATCCGAATCAGTGATTCGAATTACCCACGATCGCTGATCACGAAGGTGGTAGCAACGGTCTTGCTATCAACGGTCTTGGTGTAGACAGTGACAACATCGTCAACCTTCAGATCGGTGAAGCTGAAGTCCTCACCCAGGTAGGTCAGGTACTTGTCAGCGAAGTTGAAGACCTGAGTGTCGGTGGTGGCAGAAGCACCGGTGCCGGTGGTCTTCTCCAGGGCGACGAAGCCCTCGCCAACATAGGTCACGGTGTAATCGGCATAGACGCCAGTGGTGGTCTTGACAATGCTGTCAGCCTTCAGGACACCGTCAGCCAGCTCGTAGGTGAAGCGATCACCCTCGGCGACCTTGTTCTTGAAGATGTCAGCAGTCTTGGAGGTCAGAGTGGTGGCCTTCTCCTCACCGCTGATCATGACGTCGAACTCATAGATGGTCTCGCCCTTAGCGTTCAGAGTCTCGAAGGGAGTCTCGTTCAGCAGGAAGGCGGCGTTCTCAGTGAGGTTGGTCTCAGCAGCGGCGGCGACGAAGATAACCAGGGCCTTGCCGGACTTGTCAGCCACGACAAAGAGGTTCTGAGTATCATCAGCAACGTTCTTGTAGCCAGTCACAGTGCTGGTCTTGACCTTGCTGACCACGGTCTTGCCGTCAACGGTCTTGGTGGTGACGTCAACGAAGATGAACTTGGTGCTAGCATCCATGTAGGTGCCAGAAACAGCGTTGTGGCTCTTGCCGAAGGGAACCTTGTTGCCAGTGAGGTTGTTCTTGGTCTGGAGGGTCGCAGTATCGACGGTAGCAACTTCCATCTTGCCATCAGCATTCAGCAGATAGGGGATAACAGCGCCAGCCTTGATCTCAGTAGCCTTGGCATGATCCTCAGCAACAACAGCCTTGTCCATGGTGCCGTCGGCCTTCACGAAGTAAGCGGTCTTCACGCCGTCAGAATAAACGCCGTTCTCATAGCCAGCGCCGCTCTCAACGACATTGTAGATGTAAGCGAAGTTGTCAGCGGAAGCAACAGTCTTCTTGCCGGAGAAGTAGACAGCAGTGTTGTCAACGCCCAGGTAGAAGGTGCCTTCCCAGCCAGCCTTAACGCCGTCCAGGGTAGCAGCGGACTTGTCGATTCTGTAGTTGACGCCATTGATGGTAGCCTTATCGCCGCGGATACCAGTAATCTTGCCCTCGATGGACTTGGCCAGCTGGACAGTGTAGATATCCCACTTGTTGTTCGTGTCCTTGGTAGCGGTGTAGAGCACCACATCGCCCTTGGCGAAGTTCTCGGTGTAGTACTTGGTGGCGCCAGTGGCGGTCAGAGTGACATAACGGTCATCAGTGCTGGTGGCCTTGTAAACACGGTCGATGGTGGTCACGCCATAAGGAACGCGGACGATCTCGATCTTGGCGTTCTGAGCGGCGGCATCCTTGGTAGCAGCCTTAGCAGCGGTATAGTAAACCTCAACGACAGTGTTGATGCCACCGAAGTCCACGGCAACGCCATTGTCCTTCAGGTCACGGATCTGAGCGCCAGTCTTCTCAACAGCCTGAGCGCCCTTGCCATTGACAAGATCATACTTAGTGGTCTTGCCCAGCTTCAGATCGTTGAAGAGATCCTTGCCGGAAACAGAACCATAGTAGACAGCGTCAGCGTTAACGGCGTTGAAGGTAACTTCCTTCTTGCCATAGGTCCAGGTAGTGACCTTACGGCCATAGATGTCGTTAGTGGTCTCGCTCTTCAGGCCGGGGAACTTGACGCTCCGGAAAGTGATGGCCTTGCCATCCTTATCCTTGATGCTGGTGGCGGGGGAAGCGCCCTGGATGATCTCAACGCCGTTGACGGTGATCTTGCTGCCCTTGGAGGCATACTCGACCATCGCGCAATCCAGCATGTTGAAAGCATAGAGGCAAGCCTCTTCACGGGTGACAGCCTTGGTGCCAACGAAGGTGTCGTTGCCAGCGGTCAGCTTCAGCTGGCCAGCCTTGGAAGCAACGTTCAGGGCGAAGGTATCGCCGGTGAAGCCCTCGATCTGAGCGTCATAGCCCAGAGCGCCCAGCAGCATCTTCAGGTAGGCATAGCCGGTCAGGGTAGCGGCGGGACGGAAGGTGCCGTCGCTGTAGCCGTTGATGATCTTGGCGTTGGCGCAGTAGGCAATGTACTTGGCAAAGGTGTTGGTGGTGGGGACATCCTTGAAGCCAGTGTTGTTGGCGGGCAGGGTGTCAGCCACAGCGGGGGTGAGGAGCAGGTTGCAAATGATCTTTGCAGCCGCGCCGCGGGTCAGGGTGTTGGCGGGCTTGAAGGAACCGTCTTCATAGCCATTGATGACACCCAGCAGGGACATCACCTGAACAGGCTCTTCATAAGTGAGAGAGTCCTTGTCGGTGAAGTCCTTGGCGCCGGCGCTGATGGTGACCAGAGACATGGTCATAACCAGAGCCAGAACCAGAGAAAGGAACTTCTTCATGTGTTTTCCTCC
>CAKTED010000233.1 GCA_934546725.1 uncultured Oscillospiraceae bacterium
CAAAAACGCAGTATGATCGGGTGCGGGACGTTTTTAATAACGCCCCGCACTCTTATTCTGTCGAATTTTAGCACTCGCTCCGTTTGAGTGCTAACGTTTACAGTTTGTTCATTAAATAAGGTATAATCGTTCATAAACTCCGGGTATTATAATAATCGTTAAAGGGAAAGAGAAAAGGTTCCCGGAAAGGAAGCGGGTCCATTGGAAGCGGTCAGCAAAGCCCACAGCGCGTGACCGCGGCGCTGCGAGATCATAATAAAGCGGTCAGATAAAAATACTTATTTGATTTATGTTTGGAGGTTTTATTATGTTCCTTACTCCTTATCGCAGAAATTCTGATATTAATGTTTTCAATCCCTTCAAGGCCATGGATGATTTTGAGAAAAAGTTCTTCGGTGACAGCTCCATCGCGGAGTTCAAAACCGATATAAAGGAAGAGGACGGAAACGTAGTCCTCGAGGCTGATCTCCCCGGCTTTAAGAAGGAAGACATACATGTTGACGTTGAGGACGGCTGCCTCACCATCTCGGCCGAGCGCCATTCCGACTATGAGGATGACGACAAGAAGGGCAACTTCATCAGATGTGAGCGCACCTACGGCTCATTCTCAAGAAGCTTTGACACCAGCGGCATCGACACCGAGAATATTAAGGCCTCGTTTGAAAACGGCGTGCTGAAGCTGACAATGCCCAAGCTTACCGAGGTCCCGCCCACGAGCAGAAGGCTCGAAATAGAATAAGCTTATTTCCTCCCCAACCGGATTTCCCATCATAAAATATCCCCTTTTAAACGCCGAAAGGCTCTGACGATCCCACCGTCAGAGCCTTTCGGCATATTTTCGCAAAAACGCGGGCATTTCGCCCGAAAGATATTACGAGACTTATTCCGCCTCGATGCGGCAGATGTTTTTTATCCATAGCGCGATGTTGTTTTCAACGATCAGTCTGAGCGGCGCGCCGTCGTTAGCGCCGGTATATCCCCCGGAGTCGCGGCTGCGAACAAGCGGAGCGCCCTGCGAGGCATAGGCGAGGATCACATCGCGCCGCTCTCCGGGCTGATAGCTGCTGTCCACCCCGTTAAGAACGAGGTCCGCGTCAATTTCCTTTGCATATCCGCCGTCGGATACGACGCTTATCCTCCCCGGAAACGCCGCGCCCTCCGGCATGCGGCTTTCAATAAGCTCGCGCAGGCTCATTCCCTCGTAATTGAAGCGGCCGTCGCGCGCGGCAAAAAGCTCCGAAACGCTGCGAAGCGACCTCATATCCTCGAAGCCGAGCCGTTCCTCCCTGCCGCATACCCGCAGGGTAAGGAATTTTTCTCCCTGCGGCAGCTCCACATGCTTCGGCCGCTTTTCCTCCGGCTCCGGGTCACATTCGCGCCGGTAGACATAATCTCCGGGATCGCCCACCGCAAGTGCGGCAAGCCACTTGCCGCAGCCCGGCGCATTAGACTCCGCCTCGTCTCTGCCCTCCGCCACAAGCCGCAGCGGGCCGCCGGAATTCCCCACGCTTCTGAAGTATCCGTCCGCCTCGCCAAAGCGCTTATACACTGCTTCGCGTCCGGTGGGGCCGATAAGCGGCAGGCCGCCGCACTCATAGGCGACGAGCACCGGCTTCTCCGCGCTTCTTATATCGCCAAGCCGCAGGCATACTGTATAGCCATCCTTAAAATACGCGGTGATTGCCGTATCGTCCGCCGCGTCCTTCGCCATACCGCAGCGCTCAAGCAGCGCCTCAAGCGGCACCCCGCTCATAACGCTGTCATGCCGCGCTTTTCCGCCCGTCACGAGCGTATATGTTTCCGTACACTCAAGCCCTGAGTCCTTGCCAAGGCTTACAACGCCGCTGACGTTGAGCTTCCCGCGCGGGACGGCGCTTCCAAGTATTTCAAGCGTATCCTCAAGATATCTCATGCTTCTTCTCCGTATTCAGTGGATCATTACCCTGAGGCCCATGTCCTCAAGCTGCTTTTTTCTCGCCTGGACCACCTCGTCCTTCGGCGGCTCTGCCTCAAAAATGACGCTTTTGCGCTGAAGGCGCTCCCATTTCACCGTTCCCAGCTTGTGGTACGGCAGTATCTGCACTACCTCTACGGCGCTGCCAAGCTCGCAGATGAATTTGCCCACGGCATCGAACATCTCGACGGAATCGTTGAACATCGGCATCATGGGTATCCTTATCTGAAATTTGCCGCCCGCCGCCGCGATTTTGCGCGCGTTATCAAGAATAAGCTCGTTCGGCACGCCGATGACCTGTTTATGCAGCCTGCTGTCCATACATTTGAGGTCATAAAGAAAGAGATCCGTATACGGCAGTATCGGCTCGATGACCTCCCACTTTGCGTAGCCCGTGGTATCCACGGCGGTATGTATGCCCTCCGCCTTACAGCGTTTGAGTACCTCCAGCAGAAACTCCGGCTGCCAGAGACATTCGCCGCCCGAGATCGTAACGCCCCCGCCGCTGTGCTCAAAAAACGGCACGTCCTTGCGGATTCGCTCCATTATCTCGTCCACAGTGTAGTCCGTCCCGCACATGTAAAACGCCTTCGGCGTACATACGGCGGCGCATTTTCCGCAGTTCACGCATTTGCTGCGGTCACAGTCCACAAGCTGTATCTCCCCAGAACCATCGGACGTGCTCTTCATTTTTCCGGGCGTTATGGCGCCGTTCGGACAGGCGCTCAGGCACCTGCCGCAGGCCTCCGTACCGATGCATTTCATCTCTATCCAGTTCAGCTCGGTTTTAAACTCCTGCGACTCGGGGCTGTGGCACCAGGGACAGCGCAGCGGGCAGCCCTTCATAAAAAGCGTAAGCCGTATTCCTGGCCCGTCATGCACCGAAAAGCCCTGTATATCATAAAACTTGCCCTTAAGCTCTTTCTTTTCTTCCATTACCGTACACCTCTAATAGCCTCGCAGAGTTCCGTCATCCGCAGATGACGGAATAAAGTCAAATCACGTTTTTTCCGGGGACACCCTCCAAAGGGGCCTCTCTTGCCCTGCGGGCAATTCACCTTCTGCGCCTCGAAAAAAACACTTCTCAGCCCGCAAGTGTGCGAGCGCAGCGAGTGCGCGCATTGGGCTGCATCCCTTCGCAGAAATGCTTGCATTCCTACGAGAATATTTTATTATATTTTTGCGCGGCTGTAAAGAGTGTTTAACGCACGTGGCGGACGAATCGC
>CAKTED010000234.1 GCA_934546725.1 uncultured Oscillospiraceae bacterium
CTGCTTGCGTTTGGCGCATGCTTTATAGTATACTGACGGAGGAAAGGAATGAGCTTTATGGAAATACAGAGGATCAAAAGCTTTGAGATAGATCACGATATTCTTGTGCCTGGGTTCTATATCTCACGTGTGGACGGGGATATAACGACGTATGACATGCGCACGAGAAGGCCGAATATGGGCGACTATATGTCGAACCTTGCCATGCACTCCGTTGAGCACATGTTTGCAACATATATAAGAAACTCGGATATCGGCTCCTCGGTGGTGTATTTTGGCCCCATGGGCTGCCAGACGGGCTTTTATCTGCTCGTTAAGGACCAGACGCCCGAGCGGGTGCGCGAGGAGACGGTAAAAACGCTTGAGAAGATACTTGCCCATGAGGGAGAGGTTTTCGGCGCGTCGGCAAAGGAATGCGGAAACTACCGCAATCTTTCGCTCGCCGCCGCAAAGGAAGAATGCGAAAAATACCTTGCCGTGCTCAGAAGCGGCGGCACGGGCTTTGATTACCCGAAGAAATGAGGATTATATAAATGATTGGAATTATCGGCGCGATGAGAGTTGAACTGGACGGACTCGGAGCCGCAATGACGGATACGCGGAGCGTTACCGTAAGCGGCGTGGAGTACATACAGGGGAAGATAGGCGGACGCGACGTCGTTGCGGCAATGTCCGGAGTAGGCAAGGTTTTTGCCGCCGTCTGCGCGCAGACGATGATACTGCGCTTCAATGTGGAATGCATCATAAACATAGGCGTCGGCGGAACGCTCACGAAGGAGCTGAACGTGCTGGATATCGCCCTGGCGGATGGCGTTATCCAGCACGATATGGATACCTCCGCCGTTGGAGACCCCGTCGGCCTGATTTCGGGCATAAATATCATACGCATTCCGGCGGACGAAGCGCTGACGGCGCGGCTCAGAGCCTGCGTTGAGCGACTGGGTCACCGCTGCGTTGTCGGAACGATAGCCTCCGGCGACCAGTTTGTAGCGTCAAAGGAGAAAAAGGACGCGATCCGCGCCAGATTTGACGGCGTCATTGCCGCCGAAATGGAGGGCGGCAGCATCGGCCAGGTGTGCTATATAAACCACGTTCCTTTCGCCGTCCTGCGCACGATATCCGACGGCGACGGCGGCGGAATGGACTATCAGCAGTTCGTTGTAAAGGCGGCGGAGACCTCCATCGCGGCCGTTGTGGACTTCATAAAAAGCGCTGACTGACGTAAAGAGGGAAGAACATGCTGCTTTCGGCGGAGAACATATCAAAAAATTACGGAACAAAACAGCTGCTTGACGGCGCGTCGCTTTATCTTAACGAGCGCGAGCGCATCGGAATAATCGGCATAAACGGTACGGGCAAGAGCACCCTGCTGAAGATACTTGCGGGCGTTGAGGAGCCGGATGCGGGCAGCGTAATATTCGAGCGGAACGCGCGGCTTACATATCTGCCGCAGAACCCTGCCATGGACGATGAAAAAACCGTACTCGAGCAGATATTTTCGGGCTTTTCGGATGAATTTCGCGCAATAAACGAATATGAGGTGCGCGCGATGCTGGGCCGCCTGGGCATAAGCGACTGCTCGGCGCGCGTCGGCACTCTCTCCGGCGGGCAGAAGAAGCGGGCGGCGCTCGCGGCGGCGCTCATCCAGCCGTCGGACATACTAATCCTTGACGAGCCGACGAACCATCTTGACAGCGAGATGGTAATATGGCTCGAGGAGCGGCTCAGAGCCTTTAACGGCGGCCTTATCATGGTCATGCACGACAGGTATTTTCTCGAGCGCGTGGTCACGAAAATAACGGAGCTGTCACGCGGAAAGCTTTACAGCTACGAGGCGAATTTTTCAAAATATCTCGAGCTCAGGGCTGAACGCTTTGAGATGGCCGAGGCGAGCGAGCGCAAGCGGCAGGCCACGCTGCGCCGAGAGCGCGAATGGATAATGCGCGGCGCGAGGGCTCGCGGAACGAAAAGCCGCGAGCGAATAGAGCGGTACAACGCGCTCCTTGAACAGGAGGCGCCGGAGCGCGACGGCGGCGTGCAGCTTGCGACCGTCTCTTCGAGACTCGGCAAAAAGCTCGTTGAGATAGACGGAGTATCGAAATATTACGGCGAAAGGTGCGTAATAAGAAGCTTTTCGTATAATCTCAAGCGCAGCGACAGAATAGGCGTCGTCGGCCGCAACGGAGCGGGAAAGAGCACGCTTCTCGGCATCATCTCCGGCAGCATAGTGCCGGACAGCGGTACGGTGGACGTTGGCTCGACCGTGAGGATCGGCTATTTTTCGCAGGAAAACAGGGAGCTTGACCAGTCGCTGCGGGTTTATGACTACATATGTCAGACGGCCTCGGAGGTGAAAACGGAGGAGGGGACCTTCTCAGCCTCGCAGATGCTCGAGCGCTTCCTCTTCACGCCGGAGCTGCAATATTCGCAGATAGCAAAGCTCAGCGGAGGCGAAAAGCGCAGGCTCTGCCTGCTGAATATTCTCATCTCCGCGCCGAACGTGCTGCTGCTTGACGAGCCGACGAACGACCTTGACATTGAGACGCTTGCAATACTTGAGGAATACCTTGAATCCTTCTCCGGCGCGGTCATTGCCGTTTCACACGACAGGTATTTTCTCGATAAAATGGCGGAGTCCATCTTTGATGTGCGCGGCGACGGAGAGATAGACGTATACTCCGGCAACTTTTCGGATTACTTTGAAAAATGCCCGCAAACGGTGGAGAAAAGGGAAAAGCCCGAGCGGGAGAAGAAAGAGATAAAAACTGCCGAAAAGCCGAAAAAGCTGAGGTTCAGCTTTAAGGAGCAGCGGGAATATGAAACGATAGACGCCGACCTTGCAGCTCTCGAGGAGGAGAAATCCTCCTGCGAAGGAGAGCTTGAAGCGGCGGGCAGCGACTATGTGCGCCTTATGGAGCTTGACGAAAGGCTGGAGGACATAAAAAAACGGCTGGATGAAAAGACCGAACGCTGGCTGTATCTGACGGAGCTTGCGGAAAAAATAGAACAGCAGGGGAAATAGAGCTTCGGGAATGACGGACAGTGGACGCTGGAACCCAAAAGTCTCCGTCATTCAGAGGGGTACGCAGTACCCCGTGGAATCCCCTGGTCAGGGGCAAACGCCCAACCGTGGACACCGTAATAACAAAAAACGTGCGGAAGCCATATG
>CAKTED010000235.1 GCA_934546725.1 uncultured Oscillospiraceae bacterium
GGATATATCAAAGCGCCTGCTCCTGATCCTGCCGCGCATGAGCGAGATACGAAACAACGGCACTCCGGATATTGAGTTCGCGGCGAGCGGTCTGCTTGCGCGCAGCCAAATGGCATCCGGCCAGCCGGACGCCGCGCGCCGCACCATGGAAACGCTGCGTGCGCGCTATGTGGAGGCCGGGCTCACGCGCTTTCTGCCGAATATGGACGCCATGCTCTGCCGCATGGACCTGCATACCGGCGAGCTTGACCGCGCCGACGAATGGTACCGGGACAGGGCGCCGCGCGATCCGATGAATATCAACGCCATGAAGCGCTATCTCTACCTGACGCAGGCCATGGTGGAGCTGGCGGACGGCAGGCCGGATGAGGCCATAATGACGCTTTCTCCGCTGCTGCCGTTCGTGGAGAGATGCTCAAGATATATTGACTCCATACATCTGAACACGATCAGCGCCATTGCACTTTACAGAAAAAAGGACGCGGCATGGCGGGTAACGCTGAGAAAGGCGCTTGAAACGGCGGAAAAATTCCGCTTTATCCGTACGGTGAGCGTTTACGGCGTGTCCGTGCTGCCGCTGCTTGAAGAAATCGGGTGGGACGGCGACGCAAGGTGGTTCAAGGCGCTCATGACCGCAACGCGAATGCAGGCGGCGTTTTATCCGTATTTCCTCCAGCCGCGCATAGTTCCGAGCGAGGCGCTCACGGCGACGGAGATGCAGATCCTGCGCCTGATGTGCGCAGATAAGAGCAACGCGGAGATAGGCGAGATAATGGACATAAAGCTCACGACGGTGAAGACGCATGTGAGCCATATCCTCGACAAGCTTGGCGTAAGTCGGCGCAGCGAGGCGAAAACCGCGGCAAAAAAGCTGTGGCTCATCCCCGAGGATATGTAAGAGAAAATATTGAGCTTTTTGCGCGGACGGGGTATAATACAGGCGTAAGTATGTTCGGTGCAGGAGGTGGGCGAATGAAGCGGCTTATATTTCACGTTGACGTAAACAGCGCGTATCTATCATGGGAGGCGGTGCGGCGCATTGAGGCGGGCGGCGAGGATATTCGCCTTGTGGCCTCGGCGATAGGCGGGGACAGGGATAAGCGCACGGGCGTTATACTTTCGCGCTCCGTCCTTGCAAAGAAGCGCGGCGTAAAAACCGGTGAGCCCGTGAGCATGGCGCTGAGAAAGTGCCCCGAGCTTCTGCTCGCCAGACCGGATTTTTCGTTATATGAGAAAAATTCGCGGGCCTTCATGGCCATCTGCCGCGACTTTGCGCCGGTGGTGGAGCAATATTCCATCGACGAGTGCTTCCTTGATATGAGCGGAACGCAGCGGATGTACCCCGACCCCGTGGCCGCGGCGAACCTGCTGCGCGAGAGAATAAAAAGCGAGCTCGGGTTCACCGTGAACGTCGGAGTGAGCGGGAATAAGCTGCTGGCGAAGATGGCGAGCGACTTTGAAAAGCCGGATAAGGTCCATACGCTCTTTGAATATGAAATAGCGTCAAAAATGTGGCCGTTGCCCGCAGGCGAGCTTTTCTCCGTGGGGAAAAATACGGCCGAGCGCCTGAAGGCCGCGCGCATAAATACGATAGGCGATCTGGCAAACGCGGAGCCGGAGCATATTCAGCTGCTGCTGGGGAATAAGATCGGCGCGCTGCTTTGGGCGTATGCCAACGGGCGGGATGAGTCGCCGGTGCAGAACCGGGCGGAGGCGGCGAAGGGATACAGCGTTTCCACCACGCTTGAAGAGGACGTTACGGATATGGAGAGAGCCGGTGCTATCCTGCTCGCGTTGGCTGACAGCGTGTCCGCGCGCATGCGGGCGGACGGAGTGAAGGCATACTGCATATCGGTCGCCGCGCGCTCGAACGACTTTAAAACCCGTTCCCATCAGCGCAAGCTGTATGAGGCCACGGACATCACGGCGGAAATAGCCGGGGTCGCCCGCGAGCTTTTTGCCGAGCTGTGGGACGGAAAAACCCCGCTGCGCCTGCTTGGCATTGCGCTTTCGGAGCTTGAAACGGGGGACTATGTCCAGCAGTCGCTCTTCGCGGACGCCGGAAGGGAAAGGGCGCGGCGGCTCGACAGCACCGTGGACAGTCTGCGCGGCCGCTTTGGCAGCGGGATCATAAGCCGTGGCTCCGTGAGCGGCGCGGACGTAAGCGTCGGTAAAAAGTATAAGGCGCAGCTTGAGCAGGATAAAAAACAATAGTTTCGGCCATAAGCCGCCCTGGAGAGAAAATATCTTGACAGGGCGGTAAAAAGTAATATAATAAGCAACAGATATTGCGCAACGATAGTTGCTTTAAAAAGGAGCGCGTGATCCATGCCGCCAAAATTTATGTTTACGAGGGAGCAGATAATCGCAGCCGCGCTGAATACGGTCCGCCGCGCGGGATTTTCAGGACTTACGGCTCGGTCGCTTGCGGCGGAGCTTGGCTGCTCGGCAAAGCCGATATTCGGCCTTTTCAGAAATATGGAGGAGGTCCAGCGCGAGGTTCTGGCGGCGGCGGAAGGGCTGTACCAGAGCCATATCGCGCGGGCCATGGCCGAAGGAAAATATCCGCCGTATAAGGCCAGCGGGATGGCGTACATAAGCTTTGCGCGGGAGGAGCGGGAGCTGTTTCGGCTGCTGTTCATGCGCGACAGGAGCGGCGAGACGATCGTGGAGGACAGGGAAAGCATTCGCCCGCTGCTGGAGCTTCTTGAGAAAAATCTTGGCATAAGCGAGGATGAGGCGAATATGCTTCACCTCGAGATGTGGCTGTATGTTCATGGAATAGCCACAATGCTGGCAACGGCCTATCTTGAGTGGGACGAGGCGTTCATAAGCGGGGCGCTGACGGATGCATACGTCGGGCTTTCCTGCCGATACAGGGAGGGGAAGAAGCATGAAGGCGATTGAAGCAAAGGGACTGCGCAGGGAATATAAGGATACGGTGGCGGTAAAAGGGCTTGATCTTGAGGTGGAGCAGGGGGAGCTTTTCGCGCTGCTCGGAGTGAACGGTGCGGGAAAGACCACTACCGTGAAAATGCTCTCCTGCCTCTGCAAGCCCACATCGGGCGACGCGCTTCTTGAGGGTAAAAGCATCGTTCGTGATACTTTGGCGGTAAAAAGCATCATCGGCGTATCGCCGCAGGAGACGGCCATAGCGC
>CAKTED010000236.1 GCA_934546725.1 uncultured Oscillospiraceae bacterium
GTCATACACCTTCATGAAGGCCATGGGCGGCTCCATCGGAACCTCCCTGCTCGACGCCGAACATATCGACTATGCCAGGGGCGTTATGGAAAAGGCCACGGCGCGCGGCGTAAAACTCCTCCTGCCGGAGGATACCGTCACCGCCGCCGAGTTTGCGCCGGATTCCGAGCCGGAGACCTACCCGGCATGGCGCATTCCGGAGGATCGCATGGGCATGGATATCGGAGAGCGCACGCGCGTCATTTTTGCCGACGAGATCCGCCGGGCGGGAACCGTTATATGGAACGGCCCCATGGGCGTTTTTGAGTTCCCGGCCTTTTCATACGGCACGCGCGCCATTGCAAACGCCATGGCTGAGTGCAAGGGTACCACCGTTATCGGGGGCGGAGACTCCGTTTCCGCCGTGGATCAGTACGGTCTTTCCGACAGGATGACCCATATCTCCACCGGCGGTGGCGCATCGCTCGAGTTCATGGAGGGCAAGGAGCTGCCCGGTATCGCCTGCCTGCTCGATAAATAACGCCCCTCTGCCGCGCGGCGGCTCGCAAGCCCGTCGATACAGTGTTTTTTGAACCACCCCACCGATAAATGCTGTAAGGAGAAAAGGAATGAACAGAAAATACCGCAAGACCGTTATCGCCGGAAACTGGAAGATGAACCTGCTTCCGTCTCAGATAAAGCCCTATGCCGACAGCCTTC
Source organism: uncultured Oscillospiraceae bacterium (assembly GCA_934546725.1). Classification (GTDB taxonomy): domain Bacteria; phylum Bacillota; class Clostridia; order Oscillospirales; family Oscillospiraceae; genus RGIG6375. The sequence continues at coordinate 700 of CAKTED010000236.1, forward strand.
GCCAGACCGCGGGCAAGGTCAAATTCTGCGACGTTGTAGTCTGCGTTCCGGCGGTGATGATCCCGGCGGCCGTAAAGGCCTTTCGCGATTCGCGCATTTCCGTTGGCGCGCAGGATTTAAGCGCGCATGCCTCCGGAGCCTACACCGGCGAGGTGAGCGCAGCGCAGCTGAAGGACGCCGGAGCAAAGTACGTCATAATCGGCCACAGCGAGCGCCGGACGTACCACGGCGAAACGGACGCCGACGTAAACGCAAAGCTCAGATCCGCCCTCGCGGGCGGGCTCACGCCCATCGTCTGCGTGGGCGAAACGCTGCATCAGCGCGAAGCGGGAGTTTCGCTGGATATTATCCGCACGCAGATAAAATCTGCTTTTTATGAAATACCGGCCGAAAAGGCGCGCAAAATAATAGTGGCCTACGAGCCCGTCTGGGCGATCGGAACGGGCGTTACGGCCACGCCCGAGCAGGCGGCGGAGGTCTGCAACGAGATCCGAAGGACCATCCGCGCAACGCGGCGGAGCTGCTTGCTCAGCCGGATATCGACGGAGGCCTGATTGGCGGCGCTTCCCTCGATGCGGAAAAATTTTTTGCAGTAATAAACGCCGCCAATCAGTAAGGAACTATGAAAACACCAACTACTCTTATCATCATGGACGGCTTCGGCCTGTCCGACAGGGTCGAGGGCAACGCCGTAAAGGCCGCGCAGACCCCGGTTCTGGACGCCCTCTGGGCGAAGAATCCGCACACCCGCCTCTCCGCCTCCGGGCGCGACGTCGGCCTGCCCGACGGCACCATGGGCAACAGCGAGGTCGGGCACACGAATATCGGCGCGGGCCGCATCGTTTATCAGAGCCTTCTGAGAATATCGAACGCGGTGGAGGACGGCAGCTTCTTTGAAAACACCGTGCTCCGCTCGGCGGCGGAGAAGTGCCGCGGCGGCAGGGCGCACATTTTCGGCCTTCTGTCCGACATTGGCGTACACAGTCACGACAGCCACTTCTGGGCCATGCTGGAGCTTCTGAAGCGCAGCGGCGCGGAGGAGGTTTTCTTCCACTGCTTCATGGATGGGCGCGATTCCTCGCCCACCTTTGGGCGCGGCTATATGCAGCGCTGCGTGGAGAAGTGCCGAGAGTCCGGCATTGCGGGCGTTGCCACGCTCTGCGGCCGCTTTTACGCCATGGACAGGGATAACCGCTGGGAGCGCGTTGAGCGGGCGTATAACGCCATCGTCTGCGGCGAGGGCGCAAAGGAGCCCGACCCTGTGAAGGCCGTGGAGGCCTCCTACGCCGCCGGGAAGACGGACGAATTTATCGAGCCCGTCGTCTGCGACGAAAACGGCCTTGTGCGCGAGGGCGATACGGTGTTCTTCATGAACTTCCGCCCGGACAGGGCGCGCGAGATGACCCGCGCCTTCGTAGACCCGGCGTTCGACGGCTTCGAGCGCAAAAAGGGCTATTTCCCCGTAAACTTCGTCTGCCTCACGCAGTACGATGCGAGTATGCCGAACGTGAGCGTTGCCTATCCGCCGGAGCTGCCGCGCAATACTCTCGGCGAGTTTCTCAGCCGCATCGGCATGACGCAGCTGCGCATTGCGGAGACGGAGAAGTACGCGCACGTCACGTTCTTTTTCAACGGCGGCTCCGAGGCAAAGCTCGAGGGCGAGGACCGGGTGCTCATCCCCTCGCCGAAGGAATACGCCACCTATGACCTCATCCCGGAAATGAGCGCAAATAAGGTCTGCGCCGAGGTCTGCCAGCGCATACGCAGCGGGAAGTACGACGTTATTATCGTCAACTTCGCAAACTGCGACATGGTCGGCCATACCGGCGTTTTCGACGCCGTCGTCAGCGCCGTCAGCACGGTGGACGCCTGCGTGGGCCGGGTCATCGCCGCGACGGAGGAGATGGGCGGAACGGCCATCATCACCGCCGACCACGGCAATGCCGAGCAGATGCTCGAGGAGGACGGGAAGTCGCCCCATACCGCGCACACCACGAACCCTGTGCCCTTCATAATCCGCGGCGCGGACGTGAAGCTGCATGAGGGCCGCCTCTGTGACATCGTCCCCACCATGCTTGAGCTGATGGGCCTTGAAAAGCCCGCCGAAATGACCGGCGAGAGCCTTATAGATTGACGGTGGCTTTTGCGGCTTTTCGTGTTCACGGAGTCGCACCCCGGTTCGCACTTCAGTTTCGCTGTCATTCAGCGGGAGCGATTGTAAAGACTATTTCCGTCATTCAGAGCCTGCGTCAGCAGGCGAAGAATCCCCCGGTTGGTTTTGCCGGGGCAGCGACCTTGCAAGCCTCCCTTGCGTAAAGGGAGCTCAACGAGTGACGTACCCTTCTGCCCCTCCATAGGGGATTCCACGGGCTTCGCCCTCTGAATGACGGAGACTTTCAGTCTTCGCGTCCACGAGGCAGGACGTGTGCGCCTCAATAGGGA
>CAKTED010000237.1 GCA_934546725.1 uncultured Oscillospiraceae bacterium
GCGCTGGGCCTTGCGGCGGTCCTGGCCCTGGGCTGCTTCTGCGGCTACCGCTTCGGCAGCCGCTATCCCATGGACTGGCAGCCCAGGGACGCCGCCGGGACCCAGGAAACGGAGGCCATCCGGGACCATCTTCTTTCCCTGGGCTTCCCGGAGGACGTGCTGCGCGACCTGAGCCCCGAGGATCTGGCCGCCTGTCAGGGGGCCATCCGGGTGGTCGTGGACACGACGGACCTCCCCATGAACCCGGGCAGGAAGGTGTCGACCATAACCAACAGAGGGCACAACACCTTTACTGAGATCATTGATACCGTCTACGATGTGAAGGAACTCCATGTCACCGGCGTGGGGGTGGAGGTCCCTGGGGAGCGCAGCACCTGGGTCCTTTTCCACCACTTCCGTTGGCAGACGGACCCGGCCTGCCGGGGCACGGAGGCCCTGCAGCTCCGGCCGGAGGGCTATGGCGACCGGAGGTACTGGAGCATGACGGGCTCCGTCACCGGGCGGCTCCTCTATGACCGGGACGGCCAGACCTTCACCGCACCCTATGCCTGCCTGGATAGTCCTGGAGGGGAGGAGAGCTATGTGGTCTACGCCGCCTACTCCCTCCCACAGGAAGGGGAAGACTGCCGGGGCTACCTCCGCTACACCATCGAGGCCGCCAGGGAGGGCGCCAGCGTCGCCGACTACCTCAGCTTCACCCACCAGCTCAGCTGGCGGCAGTATCCGGCCAGGACTGCCCTGGCGGAGCAGATGCGGAGAAGCTGGCTGGAGCCTGCCGCCTTCCGCACCAACTTCGACTCCCTACAGTTCTACCCCAAGCCGGAGGGCATCGAGCTCATCGGCTGAATCCCAAAAGCGGCTCTCCCGCCCGGGAGAGCCGCTTTCCGATTTCTCTCAGATCCCCAGCAGCATGGAAGCGAACTGGAAGTAGATGAGCAGCGAGATGGCGTCCACGATGGTGGTGATGAAGGGCGAGGCCATCACGGCGGGGTCGAAGCCGACCTTCTTTGCCAGCAGCGGCAGGGCGCAGCCCACCAGCTTCGCCGCGAAGACCGTGAAGATCAGCGTCAGGCAGATGACGGCCGCCACCGTCAGGGTGATGGGGTTGCCGAAGAGCAGCCGGTCCACCAGCATCAGCTTCGCGAAGTTGGCGGCGGAGAGCACCACGCCGCAGACCAGGGCCACCCGGCACTCCTTCCAGATGACCCGGAAGAGGTCCGAAAACTCGATCTCCCCCAGGGAGAGGCCGCGGATCACCGTGACGCTGGCCTGGGAGCCGCAGTTGCCGCCGGTGTCCATCAGCATGGGGATATAGGCCGTGAGGATGGTGAAGGCGCTGAGGGCGTCCTCAAAGCGGCTGATGATCTGCCCCGTGAAGGTGGCGGAGATCATGAGGAGCAGCAGCCAGGGGATGCGGGACTTGAAGGTCTCCAGGGTGCTGGTCTTGAGGTAGGGCTTGTCGGAGGGCAGCATGGCCGCCATCTTCTCGATGTCCTCGGTGGTCTCCTCCTGCAGAACGTCGATGGCGTCGTCCACGGTGACGATGCCGACCAGGCGGCCCTCGGTGTCCACCACCGGCAGGGCCAGGAAGTCGTACTTGCTGAGGGCCTGGGCGGTGTCCTCCTGGTCGTCCAGGGTCTGGACGCAGATGAAGTTCCGCTCCATGATGTCCCCGATGATGTCATCCTCCTCCGCCAGAAGGATGGTCCGGATGGAGAGCACGCCGATGAGGTGGCGGTAGTCGTCCACCACGTAGCAGACGTTGATGGTCTCCTTGTCCGGCCCGGTGCGGCGGATGTGCTTCAGGGCGTCCTCCACGGTGAAGTCCGCCCGCAGGTCCACGAACTCCGTGGTCATGATGGAGCCGGTGGAGTCCTCGGGGTATTTCAGGATCTCGTTGATGCTCTTGCGCATCTCGGGGTCCGAGTGCTTCAGGATGCGCTTGACAACATTCGCCGGCATCTCCTCCACGATGTCCACGGTGTCGTCCAGGTACAGCTCGTCCAGCACTTCCTTCAGCTCCGTGTTGGAGAAGCCCCGGATCAGCAGCTCCTGCTGGTCGCTGTCCAGCTCCACGAAGACCTCCGCCGCCTGCTCCTTGGGCAGCAGACGGAAGAGGAGCGGCAGGGTCTTCTCGTCATCCAGATCGTCCGCCAACTGGGCGATGTCCGCCGCCTCCAGGGGCAGCAGCAGGGCGCGCAGCTCCTTATACTGTTTTCGCTGGATGTAGTCCTCAATCTTCTCCAGCAGCTCACGGCGTTCCTCTTCCCGATCCAGCATCGCACGTCCTCCTCTCTTGATGGCGTAGAAAAAGCGAAAGTCCCCGGTCGCGGCCGTCCGGCAACGATCGGGGACCCATCCCACAGGCGGCCCCCCGCGGGGTGGGGACCGTCTCACCGTTCAAGCTTTAGCGTCACAGGGCGGTGTAGTTGCGTTAGATGATACCTTGCGTTCGATATCACCTGCTCAAACCCTCTCATGATGTCTCCATCACTCCGCGGCAGCAACCCATATCCTCTGTGGTAGCCTTACCTACCGGACAGTATGCGCTTTACCCTCCCATGGTACGCGTCTTTGTCCCGTTTGTCAAGCCTTTTCGCCGCCGAAAGCGCTTTTCCGCCGAAAGAAAGTGATTTCCCACCCTTTTTCACCAGGAAACCGATTGCCCCCGCGCCTTCCGGCGGAGTTTCCCGGGGAAATCCGCTTGTGATAGCCGCCCCGGCGTGGTATAATACCATGTTACCATGGCTCATTCTGAGCAGAGAGAAGGAGGAATCCCCATGGGCATCCACGACGGTCACCGGGAGAAGATGCGCCGCCGCTTCCAGGAAACGGGGCTGGAGGGCTTCGCCGACCACGAGGCGCTGGAGCTCCTGCTCTACTATGCCATCCCCCGGCGGGACACCAACGAGCTGGCCCACCGCCTCCTGACCCGCTATGGGAGCCTCTCCGCCCTCCTCCAGGCCCCCATCGAGGACCTGCGGCGGGTGGAGGGCGTGGGCGAGAGCGCCGCCGTCCTTTTGAAGCTGGTCCCCGCCTTCGTCTATAAGGCCCAGCGCTCCGCCGGGCAGGAGACTGTCCTGAACTCCACGGAGAAGGCCGGCCGCTACCTCCTGACA
>CAKTED010000238.1 GCA_934546725.1 uncultured Oscillospiraceae bacterium
ATTCAGAGCGGAGGCGGGCCTGCTCGCCGCATCCGTTCCGATACGGGAACATTATACATCCCTTTTCGCCTATTCTCAACAGAAAAATTGAAAAACCGGCTGATTTTTCTTTTTCACCGCCATTTGAAAAGCAGCATCCCGCCTGTCATCAGCCCGAGACCGACGTATTTGTTCCAGCCGAAGGCCGCCTTTTCCGTGCCGAGCAGGCCGAAGGCATCGATTATCGCCGCCGTGAGAAGCTGCGTTATCAGTATCACGCTCACGGCTGCCGTCGGACCGAGGCCCTTTACGGAGAGCATGACGCTGAGCGTTATCACAAGCCCGAGCGCGCCGCCGAGCCAGTAGATGCGGCTCGTCTGCCCCAGCTCCGAAAAGCTGCCGCTGCCGAAAATGAACATGGCCAGGAGCGACAGCAGAAAAGCCGTGCCCTGCGCAAAAACGTTTGATTCGAGAAGTCCGATCCGTTCCGAAAGCCGGGTGTTTATAACGCCCTGAAAGCTCATCGCCGCGCCCGCTATGGCGCTCATTATAAATCCGAGCATTTTGCCGCTTCACCTCAGGGGTATTATTTGCCGCGCGGCGAAATATATGCTATATTGTATAAAAATCAGGGAGGGCTTCGCCATGCTCCAGACGCATACCTTTGACCCCGTGTTTGACGAAAACAGCCGTGTGCTCGTCCTCGGGACGCTGCCGTCGGTGAAATCGCGCGAAAACGGCTTTTATTACGGCCACCCGCGAAATCGCTTCTGGCGCGTTATCGCCGCCGTGCTCTCGCGCCCCGTGCCGGAAAGCATTGGCGAAAAGCGTGAGCTGCTGCTTGGCGGAGGCATTGCGCTGTGGGACGTTATAAGGCAGTGCGATATAACGGCGTCCGCCGACAGCAGCATAAGGGACGCCGTGCCGAACAATATCGGGCTGATCCTGTCGCACTGCCGGATCGAGAATATTTTTGCGAACGGGCAGACCGCCGCAAGGCTTTATGACCGCCTGCTCCGCCCTTCATGCGGGCGCGGGATAATCACCCTTCCGTCAACGAGCCCGGCGAACGCGGCCTGGTCCGAGGCCCGGCTCATCGAGGCCTGGCGAAGGATTCTCGAATAGGCGGCGTGTCGTGCAGAGGACGCGGAGCTTATTATATGCTGTCGTGCAGAGGACGCGGAGCGACCGAAGAATCCCCCAAAATCCTGCACGTCATTCAGAGGGAGCAAAGCGACCGAAGAATCCCACGGTTGGTTGCTGAAGAGTAACGACAACGAACTGCTCCTCCCTCCGTGGGGGATTCCACGGGGTACTTCGTACCCCTCTGAATGACGGAAATGGTGGGTCCCCGCGTCCACTGTTGTGCTGCTCTGCGCCTCCGTGGGGGATCCCCGCTGCGCGAGGATGACGGAGGAGAGCAGGGAGCCTGCCGCATCCACATTACCCCCACGCGCCAGAACGAAAAAATGCCGGGCCTTCCAAACGGAAAGCCCGGCATAACCAGCTGCAAAAAATCAGAATTTTACCACCCTCGGCTCGCTGGTGAAGGAGCAGAAGGTCGCGGTGGCGTCCTTGAGGTAGAGGACCTCACAGTTGCCGTCGTCAGCCTTATACATGCCCTGAAGAGAGGGGTACTCGTCAAGCAGGTGCTGGCGCGCCTCAATGCGCTCGTCGGGCACGGCGGTCGCGGCAACGCGCAGCCAGGTGCCGTCGCTGCCCATGGCGCAGAGCTCGATTTTGGGGTTCTTCTCCATCTGAGCGAAGCAGGGCTTTACCTTGCCGGTCTGGATATAGAGCCTGCCCTCAAACTCGGAGATGGTGCCGAAGGGGCGAACGCGGGCCTGATCGCCGTCGATCGTGGCGAGAAAATATGTATTGGCCTTCTTGAGATAATTCAAAACTTCCTGCATGGGATCATTTCCTTTCTGAAATCAGTATTTATTCTTGAGCTGCACCTTGCAGTCGGGATTCTGATAGCGCTTTTTGCGCAGGGTCTGGTCGGCATATTCCACCGCGTTATGCGGACAGCGGTGCAGGCAGGCGAGGCACATGGTGCAGTCGCCCTCCCAAACCGGCTCGTGGTCTACGATGTGTATGCAGGACATGGGACATACGTTTGCGCAGTTGCCGCAGCCGACGCACTTATCATTTATATGGAGCTTGCTCGTACCGGCGGCGGTGCTTATGTGCTCAAGCGGCATGAAGGGCGAGCGCGGGGCGGCGGTGCTTATGCTGCCGTTTTCCCTGGCACGCAGCTTTTCGATGATGCCGTCGGCCTTCCTCCGTGCGGCGGAAAGCGATGCCGCGACCCGCTCGTCGGAGGGAATATTTGACCACATGATGAAATTATCGGGCATGACTATGTCAAAGGAGCCGTTGAAGCCGATGCTCTTTGCGGCCAGCGCCTGTCTGAGTGCGGCACCCTCGTCGCCCGTACCGGCACCGCAGGTGAAAACGCCGAAGGTGTACTGCCCGTGCCAGCCCGTGAGCCGGAGCTTTTCGATAAACAGCGCCACGGCGCCGGGAAGAGTATAGGCGAAGGTGGGGACCACGAAGCCGAGGTATTCGTCGTCCGAAATGTCGAAATCAAAGTGCCCGTCCCTCAGGGCGAGGCCGATGGAGATGAGCCTTTCGCCGAGCGCGGACGAGATCTGCTCGGCGATGGACTGGGAATTGCCTGTTGCCGAAAAATAGAAGATCACAGAAATCACCCTTTCGGATATTTTGTATGATAATATAGCATATTGGCGGTGAAAATTCAACGCCGATCACAAAAAGAGCGGTGCCGCACGCTCAAATGTATGACTGCTCGGCCTTCATAACGCAGTTGTAATCCGGCCAGCGTTCGGAAACGGCCTCACGGATGCGGCGCTCCACCTCCTCCGGCGAAAGCTCGAAGCGCGGCGGGAGAACAACGTCGAATATGAGGTTGGTGTGGCTGCTGCCAGGAACCATACGAAAATCGTGGATGGAGAGCTCGCTGCTGATGCCTTCGGCTATGGCGCTTATCTCGGCGCGCAGCCGGGCAACGCGTCTGTCGTCCGTGTCTATGGGATCCATGTGGATGACGGCCTCGCAGCCGAGCTTTTCATGAAGCTCGTTTTCTATGCGATCTATGGC
>CAKTED010000239.1 GCA_934546725.1 uncultured Oscillospiraceae bacterium
GGGCAAGGATATGCCGTTCCCTGTCGCCAAGCTTGCCGATAGCCTCCGACAGCGCTATGCGCTCCATCCAGCTCTCATCTGTATTTTTATTATCCTTCACCTGATCCATAACGTACAGCGTGTCGCCCCCGCCGGTGTATACCGGCTCATAGAGCGACACCGGCTCCATGATGGCATCCATGGCAAAGACCACGTCCTCGCGCTTTATCCCAAGCTCCTTCGCTATCTCGTCCACATTCGGCTCACGCTGATTTCTGTTTATGAGCCGCTCCTTAGCCTGGAGCACTCTGTACGCCGTATCCCGCATGGAGCGGCTGACGCGAACCGCGCTGTTATCGCGCAGATAGCGGCGTATCTCGCCGATTATCATCGGCACGCCATAGGTAGAAAAACGCACGTTTTGGCTGATATCAAAGTTATCAATCGCCTTTATAAGGCCGATGCAGCCCACCTGAAAAAGATCGTCCGCGTTCTCGCCGCGCCCGGCAAACTTCTGTATCACCGAAAGGACGAGGCGGAGATTTCCGGATATCAGCTCCTCGCGCGCCCTTTTGTCCCCCTGCTTGCTGCGCCTGAGAAGCTCCATCGTTTCCTCGCCCTTCAGAACCTTCAGCCGCGAGGTATTCACTCCGCTCAGCTCCACCTTGCCCTGGATCATAAAAAAGCCTCCCCGTTTTTTTCTGCATATGCAGTATTTCCCCGGGGAGGCTTTTTAATTCAGAATGCTGTCGCAGAAATGCGGGCATTTCCCTGAGCGCATTCTTTCACATTCCAGCGCTTTTTATGATCTCCTTTTTCAGCCGGCCGATTATGCGCTTTTCAAGGCGGGATATGTACGACTGGCTGATTCCCATTTTGTCCGCCACCTCCTTCTGCGTCAGCACTCTTCTGCCGCCAAGGCCGAAGCGCATGTTTATTATATCCTGCTCGCGGCTGCTCAGCAGGCCAAGCGCGTCGCGCAGCAGCTTTTTATCCACCTCTTCCTCCATGGGGCGGATCACAACGTCGTCATCCGTACCGAGGACCTCGCTCAGGAGCAGCTCGTTGCCGTCCCAGTCCGTATTCAGCGGCTCGTCAAGCGAGACCTCGAGCTTCTGGTTATTTACCTTCCGCAGATGCATGAGTATCTCGTTTTCAATGCAGCGGGAGGCATACGTAGCAAGCTTTATATTCTTCACCGGGTTATATGTATTCACTGCCTTTATAAGCCCTATCGTACCGATCGAAATGAGATCCTCAAGATTTATGCCGGTATTTTCAAATCGGCGGGATATGTAGACAACGAGCCGGAGATTATGCTCTATAAGCCGCTTCTTTGCGCTCTCGTCGCCGCCCGCCAGCGCCGCTATGCAGCGCTCCTCCTCCGCCCTTGGCAGCGGCGGTGGCAGCACGTCGCTCCCTCCGATATAATGCACGCTCTGCGCTCCATGAAGCCTCATAAGCAGGTATTCAAACGAACGCCTTATCAGTCTCAGAACCGTAAGATAATACATTTTTCTTCCTCCAGTCATACGTCGCAGTTTATTATTGCCGAAAATCCGCTGCCTGCCGCCTCCTCGGGTGTCATTGCGGCAAGCAGGCCGCGCGCCTCCCTTCCGTTCACCGTCGCGCTCTCGGGCCGAAAGGCAAGCAGCATTCCGTGCTTCACACCGACGGCGCTGTACGGCAGCAGTCTGAAGCCGTGCCCCGCGCCGTCGCTCCACATAAGCTCCAGCCGCTTTTCCGGCGGCATCCCCTCCGTCCGCTTCAGCATGGCGCGCACGCCTTCGTCAAGCAGCGGCGCAAGCCGCTCCTCGGAGGCCAGGAGCGCCGGAGCGCCGCTCACGGGGTCGCGCAGGCTGTTCCCGCTGTCCATAAGGGCCGTCAGCTCGACCCTCGCGCCCCCGTTTTTCAGTATCACCTTTGCGCTCCCGCCTCCCGCGCCGCGAAAGCGCAGCACCGTCCCGAGAAGAGCGTAAGCCGCGGCAAAGCAGAAGAGCTGCCGCTTTGCCCCCGCTCCCACGCCGCAAAGCGCCACCGCCGCGGATATGCCCGCAAATATCGCCGCCGAAACGGCAAATACCGCCGCTCTCCTCAGAAATCCTCCGCGCGTACCGAATGCCGCCAGCAGCATGAGCGCCGCCGATATGAGCTTCATCGCCGCCATGCTCCAGAAGCCGCCGCCAAGAAGGCACAGCAGCGAATACGCCGCACCAACTGCAGCACCGAGAAAAAGCCGCTTCCAGCCCGCGTTTACCGCGCAGAGCCGGTCCGTCGCGAGCAGCAGCATGAAGTCGGCCGCCAGCTCGGATACCACGAGACTGTCGGCATACACCACGGTCGTTTTCCACCGCCCCCTCACCTTGTGCTTATGGTACAAGTATAAAGCGATCCCCCCGCGAAAACAGTCTTTCGCAGGGGGATCATTCTGTCGCAAAATTGACTCTCGCAGAAATGCAGGCATTTCTGCGAAGAGATGCAGCCCGCCGCGCGCACTCGCTGCGCTCGCACACTTGCGGGCTGAGAAGTGTTTTTTCCGAGGCACCGGTCCCCGGAAAAAACGGGATCTGACTTTATTCCGTCATCTGCGGATGACGGAACTCTGTGAGACTATTACGCGGTAAAATCGCAAGAAGCTTTTTCACCAGGCTGTTAAAATTGTACCTTACAGGATGTTTCTTTCGGCAAAGAGCTTTTTTATCTCCGCCGTCAGGGCAGTCATTTCCTCGTCCGTTCCAACGCTTATGCGAAGGAAGGCGTCTATTATCGGCTTATTGAAGTAGCGCACAAGCATGCCTCGCGCACGAAGCTCCCTGAAAAGCTCCGCCGCCGGCATTTTATCCGGCCGCGCAAAAATAAAGTTTGTGCGCGACGGCAGGCAGGTAAAGCCCAGCGCTTCAAGCTCGCGGATGCTGCGCTCGCGCGTTGCCATGACCCTTTCGCAGCAGCCATCGAAATACTCCCCGTCACGTATGGCAGCGGCCGCACCGGCTATGGCAAGGCGGTCGAGAGTATAGGAATTGATGGAGTTTTTTACGGTGTTCAGCGCGGAGATGAGGTTTGCGCTGCCCATGGCCCAGCCCACGCGCAGTCCCGCAAGAGAGAAGGACTTGCTC
>CAKTED010000240.1 GCA_934546725.1 uncultured Oscillospiraceae bacterium
CGTGCTCTTCACGCAATTTGTCAAGAGAGCTTCGCACCTGCGCCTTCCATTCCGACATTCTGGCACGTGAAAACTCCTTCACGCCCCCGCAATGCCCTTTGAGCTGTATGTTGCATATGGACCAGTCCGGCGGCACAAGCGGTATATACGGCGCAAAATGTTCCGGCTTTCCCAAAATACCATGAATACACAAAATTGCGAAACGGCTTTGACTACACATCAGGCTCCCGGCCCCCTATTCCGATTGCATTATCGTTTCTTAACTATCTGCAATAATTATACCCTATCCTGTTGGCCGGTTCAATGTTTATCTCCGAGCGAAAAAGCCTCCTGTTTATGAATCTTTCTGCCCATACTGCATAGCCCGAGCGAAGCCGTGCAGCAAAATGGCAGATATGTCATCGTGCAAGATAGCCACCTGAATTGCTGCATTCAAAGCCGACCAGACAGCAGAAAACACTCTAAATAGAATGAGATTTTACGTTCAAACCTCAAATATTGATGTTTTAAATCAAACGCGCAAAAAGGCCCAGGATACGTCTTTCTTTCGTACCCTGAGCCTTTTACCTTTATATAATTTTCGTTTACAGGTCGTTATACATTGCCTTAACGCCGCGGTAGGTCATATACGCGTCGGCCTTTGCTATCACCTCGAAGGGGGCGTGCATGCTCAGCACGGGAACACCCGCGTCTATCGTGTCAATATTGCGCTGCGCCATGAACTTTGCAACGGTGCCGCCGCCGCCCTGGTCCACCTTGCCAAGCTCGCCCATCTGCCAGACGACGTTGTTTCTCGCAAAGAGGCTGCGCACCTTGCCCACTACCTCCGCCGAAGCGTCGTTCGAGCCGGATTTACCGCGCGAACCGGTAAATTTCAGGATGCCGAGGCCATAATTCACCTTTGCGTTATTGCGCTTGTCCGAAACCTCCGGGAAGTTCGGATCATAGGCGTTGCATACGTCCGCCGAGATGCAGAAGGACTTTGCGAAGCAATCATACAGCGTGCAGCCGTCCTGCTTGCACAGCTCGTCCATAAAGCGCTCAAAATTCGTCGAAAGCATGCCGGAAACGCCCTCGGAGCCTATCTCCTCCTTATCGGCAAGCAGGCAGACAGCCGTTTTCTCCGGGTTTTCCGTATCCAGTATCGCGGCAAGCTCCGCATATGCGCAGACCCTGTCGTCATGGCCATAGCCGCCGATAAGGCTGCGGTCAAAGCCGATGTCCCGCGCGTCATACGCCGGGACGGCCTCAAGCTCCGCCGAGAGGAAGTCCTCCTCGATGATGCCGTACTTTTCGTTAAGTATCTTCATCACCTTGAGCTTTACCCTGTCCCCGTCCTCCTCAGCGTCCGGGATGCTGCCTATGAGCAGGTTCAGGTTCTCGCCGGGTATCGCCTCGGCAATGGTCTTCTTCGCCTGCGTGGAGTCGAGATGCGGCAGAAGGTCCGTTATGACAAACTGCGGCTCGCCGGGCTTTGCGCCGATGGAAACGTCAACGCTCGTGCCGTCGCGGCGGATAACAACGCCGTGCAGCTCAAGCGGTATGGTCACCCACTGGTATTTTTTTATGCCGCCGTAATAATGAGTTTTGAAGAAAGCCATCTGGCTGTCCTCATAAAGCGGCACCTGCTTGAGGTCAAGACGCGGGGAATCGATATGCGCCGCCGCAATGTTCGCGCCCTCGCTCGCGGGTCTTTTGCCGATGATGGCAAGCGTGAGCGCCTTGCCTCGATTTATGTCGTACACCTTCGCGCCGGGGGCATATTTCTTTCCGTATTCAAACGGGACAAAGCCGCGCTCCTCCGCAAGTCTGACGGCTTCCCTGACGGCGAGCCGTTCCGTCTTTGCCGCCGTGAGGAACTTCATATATGCCTCGGAATACGCAAAGCACTCGGCCGTTTCCGCGTCGTTCATAAGGTCGTAAACATTCTTCTGCTTATAAAAAAGCCCGTTATCTGCTGCCATATGTCTGACCCTCCTGCAAATTATTTAAGGTATTTTTTAACGGCGGCTTCGATTATCTCAAGCCCCGTCATAAGCTCGTCTTCCTCGATGGTAAGCGCGGGCATTATTTTCAGAACGCAGTCGTTCGGGCCGGAGCGCTCTATGATGAGCCCGTTTCTGAAGCACTCGTGCGCCACCTCTCCGGCAATGTCCCGCTCGCCCTGCGCAAAGCGGAAGTCTATTCCCTGGATCATGCCGAGTCCGCGATGCTGAAGCTTATCGTTCAGCGGCAGGATGCGCTCCTCCACAAAGTCGCTGATGAGCTTTGCGTTTCTGAGCGTTTTTTCCTCAAGACCCACCTGCTCGCGGTACTCTATCGCCGCCTTTGCGCCGACGAAGGCCATCTGGTTGCCGCGAAACGTTCCGTTGTGCTCGCCAGGGTTGAAAACATCCAGCTCCGGTTTGAGCAGCAGCAGCGACATCGGCAGGCCGTAGCCGCTTATGGACTTTGAAAGCGTGACCATATCGGGCACTATACCCGCTCTTTCAAAGGAGAAGAACTTGCCCGTTCTGCCGCAGCCGACCTGGATATCGTCCACTATGAGCAGGACTCCCTGCCTGTCGCAAAGCGCGCGGAGCTCGCGCAGCCAATCCTCGCCGGCGACGATGACGCCGCCCTCCGCCTGAACGGTCTCGATAATTATGGCGGCGGGCTTATCCACGCCGGAATACTCGTTCGTGATAAGGTCCTCGATATACGCGATGCTGTCTCCCTTAAAGCTGTTCGGATGCGGGACGAAGGTCGTATTCATAAGCGGCTCGCCCGCGCCGCGGCGAACGGTCTTTCCGCTCGTTACGGAAAGGCTGCCGAGAGTCATGCCGTGGAAGGAGCCGGTAAGCGCAAACACGCCCTGGCGGCCGGTATACTTGCGCGCCAGCTTGAGCGCAGCCTCAACGGCATTGGTTCCCGTCGGCGCACAGGACATGATCTTATAGTCCAGTCCGCGAGGCTTAAGTATCTTTTCCTCGAAGCAGGAGAAAAATTCTCTCTTTGCCTGCGTGAACATATCCAGCGCATGGCTTATTCCGTCGCTCTCGATATATTCAATAATGCGGCGCTTTATAAAATCGTTATTATGACCATAGT
>CAKTED010000241.1 GCA_934546725.1 uncultured Oscillospiraceae bacterium
CTCTCGCACGTCATTCAGAGGTAGCCGCAGGCGACAACCCCTGCCTCGGCCACGAACCCGGCGAAGCGGATCGCGGCCGAAAAGGAGGAGCAAGGGAGCGAGCGCAGCTTTCGACACAAGGAGGAAGCGGAGTCGAACGGACTTTGCGACGACGCAATCCCCCCGATGGTTCCACCGGAGTAACGACTGCCGCCTCTCAAACTCTGCTGTCATTCTCGCGCTCTGCGCGGGAATCCCACCGTTGGTTCCGCGAGGGTAACGACGATGTACTGCTTCTCCCTCAATGGGGGATCCCCGCTTCGCGAGGATGACGGAGGAAGGAATAACCCTCCCGCATCCACGGTTTGGTGCTCCACCCCTCAACAGGGGATTCCACGGCCTGCGGCCTCTGAATGACGGAGACCTTGAGTTTCCGCGTCCACGGTCACGAACGCACCCCGCGCCGCACTCACCACTACGCACGTCATTCAGAGGGAGCGAAGCGACCGAAGAATCCCCCGGATGGTTCCGCCGGAGTAACGAACGCCGCCTCTCAAGTTCTGCTGTCATTCTCGCGCTCTGCGCGGGAATCCCACCGATGGTTCCGCCGGAGTAACGACAGCGTACCCCTCCGCCCCTGACCGGGGGATCCCCGCTTCGCGAGGATGACGGAGGAAGGGGTGACTATCACGCGTCCACGGTTGGGCGTGTGCGCCTCCATGGGGGATTCCACGGCCTGCGGCCTCTGAATGACGGAAATGGTGGGCTTCCGCGTCCACGGTCACGAACGCACCCCGCGCCATATTCCGGCATGTATCTCTTGAGTTTTCCGTTAATTTCATGTAATATGAATATGCAGTATAAGCCGGAACAGGCCGTAAGGGAGGTATCATATGAATCGCCAGAGCAGAATATATTTCATTTTCGCCGCTACGCTGCCGCTGTTTGCGCTCGCGTGCTTCTTTGCCGCGGGCAGTCTTTCCGCCGCCGGAGCGGGCACGGCAATCCTCATTGCCGTCTTCCTCGCCATATTCGTTTTCGCCGCCGTCAGCTCGATATTCGCGGACGGGCGCGCTATCGAGCCCGCCGTATTTTTCCCCGTACTCGCGGCGGTGTACGTCCTGCTCGTTCTGCGCGTGCTCTGCTTTAATCACGAAACGGGCGATTATGTAACGTTTCTGAAGCCGTGGACGGACTATTTCCGCCAAAACGGCGGCTTTGCCGCGCTTTCGGAGAGCATCGGCAACTATAACATACCGTATCTCACGTTTCTCGCGCTGTTTTCATACATCCCCGTCAGCGAGCTTTATCTGATAAAGCTGCTTTCCGTCGGCTTTGACCTGCTGCTTGCCGCAGCCGCGGCAAAGCTCGTGCTTCTCGCAACGGGCAGCGACCGGCGCAAGCTCCTCGCCTTTGCCGCCGCGCTGCTGCTGCCCACCGTTTTTCTCAACGGCGCATACTGGGGCCAGTGCGACAGCATATACGGCGGTCTTGCGCTTCTTGCCGTATACTTCATTCTCTCCGACAGGCCGTGGCTCTCCATGGCGGCGCTCGCGCTCTCGTTCTCCTTCAAGCTCCAGGCCGTATTCATCTTCCCGCTCTTCTTCGTATTTCTGCTCACCGGCAGGCTGAAGCTGCGCCACATCCCGCTTTTCCCGGCGGTATACATCGCCGCAGTATCGCCCGCGCTCATTGCGGGCAGGCCGTTTCTCGACACGCTGCTGCTCTACGTTTCGCAGGGCGGCACCGTCGGAAGCGCGCTGAATTATAATTCCCCGTCCGTCTATTCCCTCTTCAAATACGTCTCGAACCCCACAGCAGCCGCAAACGCGGGCATAATCTGCGCCTTCGCCTTCTGCGCGCTCATGTTCGTTTTTCTCTTTCTCTGCCGCAAAAGGCTCAATAATACGGCGTATATCCTTGCGGCGCTCGCGTTTTCGCTTGCGATACCGCTGCTGCTGCCGCATATGCATGACCGCTACTTCTTCCTCGCGGACGCGCTCTCACTCGTCGCCGCCTTCTGCGTACCCGGCATCGTGTGGTGCGCGCCAATGGTGACCTTTGCCTCGCTTCTCGGCTACCACGCCTATCTGCGCGGAACGTTTTTCATGCCCATGAGCCGCGGCTTCTGGCTGCTCGCCATCGCCCTCGTATCCACCATCGCGGCGCTTGCCCTGCGCCTGCTTCCCGGCCGGGACAAATCACGAAAGCGCCGCTGAGCGATTGACAGCGCTCCCCGGCAATGATACAATCATATATAAGCAAATACTCGCTTTGGAGGTTTTATAACATGAGCTTTGATACAAAAAATTTTTATGACCAGCTTGACGGCCATTACGCCGCCCACGATAACGACGCTACGGAAAAATTTCTTCTTGAATGCCTGAACAACGTTGAAAATTCCGTTTATCTCGCGCCGGGCTGCTCCTGCTGCGGCGACGGCGGCAGCTGCTCGACAGACAGTGACGAGCTTTCCGAGGGCGAGCGCGAGTGGATCGTCACCCGCAGCCAGGGCATGATCGCCATTCTCAACGAACTGGCCTGCTTCTACCGCGGAGTGAGCCGCTGGCCGGAGTGCATAGACTCCTTCACCCGCCTGAAGAAGGAGATGGAGGACTGCCAGCTCACCGCCACGGACAATTACGCGCTCGTAACGCTCAACCTTGCCGGGGCCTACCGCCTCATGGGCAAGCTCGACGAAGCCCTCTCCGCCTTTGACGAAGCCGGAAAAATTCTTGAAGCCAACGGCAAAAACGATCCCTATTCCATCTCCAGCCTTTATAATAACAAGGGCCTCGTTTATCAGGATATGCGCGACTTTGCCAAAGCCTCGGAGCACTTTGAAAAGGCGCTCGAGTACATGCGTCAGGTCCCGGATAACGACGCCGAGATCGCAACCGCTCTCACAAACGCCGCCATGGCCTTTTACAGCGCCGGCGACCGCGAAAAGGCCGCAAGGCTGCTTGACGAATCCATCGAAATGTTCGAAAAGCTCGACGGCGGCATGAACCCGCACTACGCCGGGGCGCTCAACACGAAGGCCATCTTCGCCTTCAACGCCGGAGATTACGAGACTGCGGCAAAGACGTTTGAGC
>CAKTED010000242.1 GCA_934546725.1 uncultured Oscillospiraceae bacterium
CGTCTATTGTTTCATCGCGCAGCTTTTTTTCCAGCAGCTCATCCTTGAGCTTTGCCGTCTTTTCGCTTATGGATTCTTCGATTTTTGCGCGGATCTCGTTTGCCATTTGACCTATAACGGGTCTTTCCTCGGCGGAAAGGCCGCCCATCTGCTTCAGAACAGCGGTGAGCTCGCCCTTTTTGCCCAGGTATTTGATTCTGAGTGCTTCCAGCTCTGACGATTCGGCTACGCTTTCGATAGCCTTCAGGGAAGCGGCTCTGATTTCCTCAAGCCTCTTTTTCATCGGTAATTTCATTCCTTTACAAAAAAATAAACCCTTCGTCCACAATGGGACGGAGGATTCCGCGGTACCACCCAAATTCGCGGCACATGTCAGAATGAGCCGCGCACTTAAAAAGGCATTTATCGGTGCCGTCCGCCGGTGATTGGCCGGAGCTCCCGGGCGAACCAAACCGCTTCCGGCCAAAGCGCTTTCAGCATACGCGCTTTTCTCTGCATGGACAGAAGTGCGGCTATTTTCCCGTTCAAAGCTTTGAAATATGATCTGATATATGGGACTATAACACATTCGGATGATTTATGCAAGAAGCAATTTTACCAATCGCCGGAGGCTGGGGAGCGAAATGTATTGACAGAGCGGCGGCTTTGTGCCATAATACAGGCACAGCTTGATCTGACCGCAAGGGTATGCCCCGAACGGAAAGACATTGGAATACTGGCATTTTGGGCACGGCGGCGGTCATATCGCCATTTCGTGCCGCTGTTCCGTGTCTTTGTTAAAGACGCGGATTTTTTGCTTTTGGGAGGTGCGGAGTATGGAGAACGACAGCAGAGTTACCATAGTGAACATTATCGTAAGCGACAGAAACGCCGTTTCAAAAGTAAATGAACTGCTCAGCGAATTCGGGCAGTATATAATCGGCAGAATGGGTCTGCCGTACGGCAAAAAGAATGTCAGCATCATATGTCTCGTGATGGATGCTCCCCCGGTCGCGGTCAACGCCATGTCAGGTAAGCTCGGCATGTTAAAAGGAGTTACGTCCAAAACGCTTACCACGAAAATTTAGGAGGAATCATCTATGAAACGCATCATGTCATGCCTGCTTGCGCTGGCAATGCTCTTTGCCGTTATGACCGGCTGCCAGAGCGGCGGCGGAGAGGATCAGAACGGCGGCACCGTTCAGGAGAGCCAGACTCCGGAGACACCGCAGCCCGAGGATACGGCGGAGCCTGAGCCGAGTGAGGAGCCTGCGGCAAGCCCCGAGGTCACCGAGGAGACCACTACCTTCCGCATCGGAGGCCTTAAGGGCCCCACATCCATGGGTATGGTCAAGTTTCTCAAGGATGCCGAGGACGGCAATTCCGCTCTCAGCTGCGAATTTACTCTTGCCGCCGCGGCCGATGAGCTTACGCCGAAGCTCGTTCAGGGTGAGCTTGACATCGCCGCTGTTCCGGCAAATCTTGCCTCCGTACTTTATAATAATACGGACGGCGCGGTGGAGCTGCTTGCAATAAATACTCTTGGCGTTATTTATATCGTGGACACCGGCGATACGGTAAAGTCCGTTGAAGATCTTCGCGGCCAGACCATATACGCCACCGGCAAGGGCGCAACTCCCGAGTATGCGCTGCGCTATATCCTCCAGCAGAACGGACTGGATCCCGATAAAGATGTTACCATCGAGTGGAAGTCCGAGCCTACCGAGGTAGTTGCCGTTCTCTCCAACGGCGGCGGTATAGCCATGCTGCCCCAGCCCTTTGTTACCGTGGCGCAGGGAAGCGTTGAGGGTCTGCATATCGCCCTTGACCTTACCGAAGAGTGGGATAAGCTTGATAACGGCAGCATGCTCATAACCGGCGTTCTTGTGGTTCGCCGCGATTTTGCCGAAAAGTATCCTCAGCAGCTGGCAACGTTCCTCGATGAGTATAAGGCTTCCACGGAGTATGCAAACGAAAATACCGCAGAGGCGGCGCAGCTCATTGAGTATTATAACATCATCAAGGCCGCCGTTGCCGAAAAGGCTCTGCCGTACTGCAATATAGCGTATTACGAGGGCGCGGATATGAAGGCCGCGATGCAGGGCTACCTTCAGATCCTGTTCGACCAGAATCCCGCTTCCGTTGGCGGTACGCTCCCCGGAGACGACTTTTATTATTCAAGATAAGACAAAAAGGAGAGAGACGGTTTGAACAAACAGAGCAGGACACCCGGCAGAGTTAGAGCCGAACGCCTGTGCGCCGTCATAATTTCCGTGATAATCTGGCAAATAGCCGCTGTTTGCCTTAACAGTACACTGCTCCTCGCCACCCCTGTCAGGGTGGCGCAGGAGCTTTGTCGTCTTGTGCTTAAGCACGACTTCTGGGCGACGATATGGTTTTCGTTCCTGCGAATAGTTGCCGGATATTCCGCCGCGCTGACTGTCGGATGCCTGCTGGCAATTCTGGCGGCAAGGTTCCGCGTGTTCGAATCGCTGTTTTGGCCGGTCATGTCCGTCATAAAGGCCACGCCCGTGGCATCGTTTATCATTCTGTGCCTGATAGCGATGAGCTCGAGGAATCTGTCCATATTCATATCCTTCCTGATGGTCCTTCCGATAGTGTATACAAATGTTCTTCAGGGCCTTCTGGCAACGGACAGAAAGATTGTCGAGATGGCAGGAGTTTTCAGACTGAGCTGGTTTACGCAGTTCCTTTATATTTACCTGCCGCAGGTAAAGCCATATCTCATATCGGCCTGCAGCCTGTCTCTCGGCATTGCGTGGAAGTCCGGTGTGGCGGCGGAGGTCATCTGCCCGCCCAAGCTGGCCATCGGGACGGAGATCTCCCACGCCCGGACGGCGCTGGAGACACCGGAGCTTTTCGCGTGGACGCTGGTCATCATCGCGCGGTCGCTGGGGCTGGAGCGTCTGCTCCGGCGGCTGCTCAACGGAAGGGGGGCGGCGGCATGATCCGCGTCCGGGATCTCTCCCTGTCCTTCGGGGACAAGGCCGTGCTGGAGCATTTTTCACTGGATATCCCGCTGGACGGCCTTACCGCCCTCACCGGGCCGTCGGGCTGCGGCAAGACC
>CAKTED010000243.1 GCA_934546725.1 uncultured Oscillospiraceae bacterium
ACGCGGTGGTGGACGAGAGCGGAAGCATAGTGCTCAACGCGAAGCTCTTCGGCGACATCGTCCGCAAGCTGCCGGACGATACCCTCTGCCTTGAATGCGGCGAGGACCTTATGGTCCACATCAGCTGCGGCATGAGCAGCTTTGATATTATGGGCACCTCCTCCGAGGATTACCCCGAGCTGCCGGGCGTGGATACGCTCGAAAAGGTCAGCATCGAGGAGGGCGTTCTGAAGGAGCTTATTTCCGAAACGCTCTTCGCCGTCAGCACGAACGAGGCGCGCCCGATACACACCGGCAGCCTTTTCGAGATAGAGGACGGCGTTCTTACCGTCGTGAGCGTGGACGGCTTCCGCCTCGCGCTGCGCCGCGAGAAGCTTGAGAGCGCGGGGGAGGACAAGGTCTCCTTCGTCGTTCCCGGCACGGCTCTTTCCGAGGTAGAGAAGATAGCCACGGAGAGCGAGGAGCCTGCCACGATCTGCCTCGGCGAGAAGCACATCATGTTCATTATCGGCTCCACGGAGCTTGTTTCCCGCCGTCTGGAGGGCGAATTTCTCGACTATAATAAGTCCATACCGGCTGCCGGCAAGATATGCGTGAGCGTAAACCGTCGCGAGCTCGGCAGCGTCATAGAGCGTATATCGCTGCTCATCAGCGAGAAGTATAAAAGTCCCGTCCGCTGCCGCTTTATGGACGGCAAGCTCCGCGTGAGCACCGCTACGGCGCTCGGCAAGGCCGTGGACGAGTGCACGATAGACGGCGACGGCGAGGGCCTTGAGATAGGCTTCAATAACCGCTACCTGCTCGACGCGCTCAAGGCCGCCCCGGCGGACGAGCTGCGCCTGCAGCTCACGTCGCCCATCGCGCCCTGCGTCCTCCTCCCCGCAGACGAGGAGGACAGGAGCTTCGTTTACCTCATCCTCCCCGTCCGCATCCGCAGCGAGGAGGAGTAACAGGGGAAGGGTCATTTCTGCTGTCATTCAGAGGAAGCGAAGCTTAAATATTGCTGTCATTCAGAGCCTGCGAAGCAGGCGAAGAATCCCCCCGTTGGTTGCTGAAGGGTAACGATAACGTACTGCTCCGCCCCTGCGTCGTCGCAAAGTCCGCGGGGCTCCGCTTTCACCGCAAGGCGAAAGCTTCGCTCACTCCCTTGCTCCTCCTTTTCGGCCGCGATCCGCTTCGCTGGGTTCGCGTCCGAGACGAGGGTTGGGAATTCCACGGGGTACTGACGTACCCCTCTGAATGACGGAAATCATGGGTCCCTGCTTCCACAATACCCCCTCATCCCCCTCATCCCCCTCACTCCACGCACACAAACGACACAGAAGAAGGAAAAAACATGAAGCAAAAGGTTGAAATACACACCGAGTACATCAAGCTCGACTCGCTTTTGAAGCTCGCAAACGCCGTCGGAACGGGCGGCGACGCGAAAATAATGATCCAGAACGGCGAGGTAAGGGTAAACGGCGAGGTCTGCACGATGCGCGGCAAAAAGCTGCACCCCGGCGACAAGGCGGAGCTGGAAGGGCTTGAGATACTCGTCGTAAAGGAGGGCTCGGCGGCGGGCGAGACCTTTCATGTAAAGCTCCGCCGCAAATGATACTCCACCGCCTTAAAATCGAAAATTTCCGCAACTATGCGCTGGCGGACTGCGAATTTTCGCCGGAGGTGAACGTCATCATGGGCGCGAACGCCCAGGGCAAGACGAATCTCATCGAGGCGGCGTATTACCTGGCCGGGGCGCGCTCGTTCCGCACGCGGGGCGACAGGGAGCTTATCCGCTTCGGCGAAGGCTCCGCCAGGCTCGACGCTGCCATTGAGGCCGAGGGACGGGAGCAGCGCATCGAGCTGGAGCTTGTCCGCGGAGGGCGGAAGAAAATTCTCATAAACGGCGTTAAAAAGCGCACGGCCTCCGAGCTTTCGGGAAAGCTCTGCTGCGTTCTGTTCTGCCCGGACGATATGGAGCTTATCCGCGGCGGCCCTGCCGTCAGGCGGCGGCTGATGGATCTTGCCGTCTGCCAGCTTCGGCCAAATTATGCCGGCTGCCTCGCGAGATTTAACAAATACTGCGAGCACAAGCTGAAAATTCTGCGGGAATGGCGCGAAAAGCCGTCGCTTCTCGACGTTCTGGACGATTTTAACGAGAGCCTCGCGCGGCTTGGAGCGCAGCTCATATATTACCGCGCGGCCTGGTGCCGCCGCCTGGCGGAGTACGCCGGGGCGGTGCATGCCGAGGTCTCCGGGCGCGGCGAGCGGCTGGAGCTTAAGTATAAAACGATAAAAACGCTGCCGGAGCCGGAGGGTCTGCGCCCGCAGGAGCTCTTCGAGGCGCTTATGGAGCACCAGCGGAGCCACCGCCGCGCGGAGCTTGAGAGCGGCATGCTGCTTTCCGGCGCGATGAAGGACGATATTGCCATCAATATCGGCGGCGCGGAGGCGAAAAGCTTCGCCTCGCAGGGCCAGGCGCGCACCGCCGCGCTGGCGATAAAGCTTGCCGAGCGCGAGATCATCCACTCAGTCATGGGCGAGTACCCGCTGCTGCTGCTCGACGACGTTCTGAGCGAGCTGGACGAGGTGCGGCAGGACTTTGTTCTGAACCGCATTTCCGGCGGGCAGGTCTTCATAAGCTGCTGCGACGGCCGTCAGGTCAGCGCCCGCACCGGCGGGCGGCTCATCTGCGTGGAGGACGGAAGGATAGTCTGAGGATTCGGAATGCGGAATTATTGAAGCTGTTTTATCTGCCGTCATTTAAGGCGGGCGACGGTAAAGTTTTTTTCGTCATTCAGAGTGAGCACGGCTTATTGTTTTCCGTCATTCAGAGCCTGCGTAAGCAGGCGAAGAATCCCCCGGTTGGCTGCGTAAGGGAAACGATAACGTACTGCCCTGCGCCGAGACGAGGGTTGGGGATTCCACGGGGTACTGCGTACCCCTCTGAATGACGGAGACTTTGGGTCTCCGCGTCCACGATAACCCGCATCCCCCACCCGGGCGTCAGCATTATCGCCGAAAGGAGAAAAGCATGTATCTGCATCTTGGCCAGAGCATGGTCGTACATA
>CAKTED010000244.1 GCA_934546725.1 uncultured Oscillospiraceae bacterium
TCACCCGCTGCTCTCCATCCCGCTGGCAATACTCGCAGGCGCGGCGGCGGGCTTCGTTACCGGCATGCTTCAAACGAAGCTGAGAGTACATCCCGTTCTTGCGGGCATAATAACCATGAGCGGCCTTTACAGCGTAAACCTGCTCGTTATGGGCAACACGCCGAACCTCGCCATGGGCTCGGGAACGCTTTTCAAGCTGCTCTACGGCTTTTTTGAGCTGAACTCCATACAGAAAAAAATCGTCGGCGCGGCGGCAAGCGCCATATTCTGCATTATCATCATCGCCATCATGATCTGGTTTTTCAAAACGCATATCGGCATGTGCATCCGCGCGACTGGAGATAATCCCGACATGGTGCGCGCCTCCTCAATCAACGTTGACCGCACAAAAATAATCGGACTCTGCATTTCCAACGCTCTTGTGGCTCTTTCTGGCGCACTCATTGCGCATTACAGCGGCTACTCCGACATCCATTCCTCCAACGGAACTCTCGTTTACGGCCTCGCCGCCGTTATTATCGGCGAAGCGGTGTTTGGCCGCCGCAGCGTGACCACCGGGCTTATATCCGCCGTCGTTGGCTCCATCATTTACAAGGTGATCGTCACCTTCGTTGTTGACATAAACCTCTTTGGAGATTATAGCGCAACGCTCATGAAGCTCATGTGTGCCGTCATCGTTGCCATAACGCTCTCCATACCCGCAGTAAAGGCATATATCGGCCGCTCAAAGGCAAAATCGGAGGCAAGGCGCAATGCTTGAGATAAAAAAACTTTCAAAAACCTTTTTCCCCGGAACTCCGAACGAGCACGTTGCTCTCAACAGGCTGGAGCTGAACCTCAGGGACGGCGAGTTTGTCACCATTATCGGCTCGAACGGCGCTGGCAAGTCCACGCTCTTCAACGCCATATGCGGCTCCATCCTTCCCGACTCCGGCTCCATAAAGCTTGGCGGAAAAGACATAACCTTTACGCCGGAGCATAAGCGAGCCAAATTCATAGGCCGCGTTTTTCAGGACCCGATGAAGGGCACCGCGCCGTCAATGAGCATTGAGGAAAACCTCGCGCTTGCCTATACGCGCAGTCACAGCGGCCCGCTTTCCCGCGCCATCAACAGGCGCGACCGAGAGCTTTTCCGCGACGCTCTGGCAAGATACGGCATGGGCCTTGAGGACAGGATGAAAACAAAGGTAGGGCTGCTCTCCGGCGGCCAACGCCAGGTCGTTACGCTTCTCATGTGTACTCTTGTCCTCCCTCAGCTGCTGCTGCTTGATGAGCACACGGCCGCTCTTGATCCCGCCACGGCGGAAAAGATCATGGAGATAACGAACAGCATCGTGCGCGAAAACCACCTGAGCACCATGATGATAACGCATAATATAAAAAGCGCTCTTACGACCGGCGACCGCACCATCATGCTCGACGAGGGCCGGATCATATTCGATATCTCCGGCGAGGAGCGCGCGGGCATGAGCGTCGAGCAGCTCATGCACCTTTACACGGACCGCAAAAAGGCAGAGCTTGATAACGACAGAATGATATTCGGCTGAACGAAAGGATGATCCATACGGATACGGCAGAGCTTAAATACGGCGAAGGCAGCGTGAAGGTCGATCTTTCAGGCGCCGAAA
Source organism: uncultured Oscillospiraceae bacterium (assembly GCA_934546725.1). Lineage (GTDB taxonomy): Bacteria > Bacillota > Clostridia > Oscillospirales > Oscillospiraceae > RGIG6375. Next base: position 1,629 of record CAKTED010000244.1, read on the forward strand.
GCGTTGAATTTCTCCTTGAAAACGAGATGCCCGTCATTGACGACGTTCGCGGCGAGCTGCTGCGCGGGCTTGAGGAAAACGCCATAGACTCCCCTCCTCTCAGCGCTCTCGTATCGCCGGGCGATAAGATAACAATAATAATCAGCGACATCACCCGCTTCTGGATGAGGCAGGATATCATATGTGAAGCGCTGGTGCGCCGCCTCGAGGAGCTTGGCATCTCAGACGGCGATATTGCCGTGCTCGTGGCGCTCGGAACTCATCGCGCTCAGAGCAAAGCCGAGCTTGAAAAGCTCGCATCAACTTATGTATACTCCCGCTGCCGCGTCGTTAATCACGACTGCGATTCGCCGGAACTCGTCCACGTCGGCACGACCTCCTACGGCACCGAGGTGCTTGTAAACCCGCTTGCCGTTGGCCGCAAGGTCATCGTCATCAGTGGAACGGTACACCACCTCATGGCGGGCTACGGCGGCGGACGCAAGAGCATTCTGCCCGGTATTGCCGGGCGCGGCACCATACGCGCAAACCACCGCCACGCGCTCGATCCGGTCGAAGCGCACACCGACGACAAGGTCGGCAGCGGCAGACTTCTGATAAACCCCATAAACCGCGACATGCACGAGGCCGCCGATATGGTCCGCCCGATATTCGGCATAAGCATAGTCGTGAACAATCACTCACAGCACAGCGGCATATTCTGCGGCGATTTTGACGCCGCCTGGAAGGCCTCCTGCCGCTTCTGCCAGCATTATTACGGTGTTCCCATAGACTATGAGGCAGACGTTGTTCTCGTCTCCTGCAACGGCTATCCCAAGGATATCAACCTCTACCAGAGCGTTAAGGCGCTGCTGAACGGAGCCCGCGCGCTCAGGCCCGGCGGAACGTTCGTATTCTTCGCCGAATGCCGCGAGGGCGGCGGCGCGCCCGACTTTTTCAACTGGGTCGAACCGCTTGAGCGCGGCGAGCTGGACAGCGCTCTGCGCGAGGGCTTCACCATTGCGGGCTACATTTTTTACGCCTCCTGCGAGGCTATCGCCCGCGCCGGGGCATTCCATATGCTCAGCAGCATTTCTTCGGATGCCGTTAAGGGAATGGGCATAAAGGCATACTCAACCCCCGACGAAATGATGAAAAATCTTGACTTCCGTGGCAAGCGCGTTTACGTCATTCCAAACGGCGGCAGCCTTCTCCCTCAGCTGAAAAGCGAGCACGATTTTCTGAATCATGAGCTCGATTGACAATTGAAGAAAAAACGCGCCTGATGAACGAAGCTTCGTTCATCAGGCGCATTTTTCATTTTATTCTCTTTCCGTTCAGCACGGCTTCAATAAGCTTCTCTCCGGAATAAACCAGCTTCAGCGAGAAAAACGGGCACGGCTTATCGATCATGGAGAGAAACAGCCTGTCTCCCTCCCACAG
>CAKTED010000245.1 GCA_934546725.1 uncultured Oscillospiraceae bacterium
CGTCAGCGACCGAAGAATCCCCCGGTTGGTTCTGCCGGGGTAACGACGACGCTCTGCGTTGCCCCTCCTTATGGGCTTCCACGGACTGCGGCCTCTGAATGACGGAGATTTTTGGCTCCCGCGTCCACGGTTGCCGCACCTTTACCCCGCCGCCTCAAGCATATTTTCAATCGCGATGCCATAGCCGGAGGTCGGGTCGTTTACGAGAACGTGAGTTACCGCGCCGACAAGCCTGCCGTTCTGCAATATCGGCGAGCCGCTCATGCCCTGAACTATGCCGCCCGTTTTCTCCAGCAGCTCCGGGTCCGTTACGCTTATGAGCATATCGCGCCCGCCGTTGTCGCCCGGATATACGCGCGAAATTTCCACGGCGTACTCACGCGTCTGCCCGTCCACTCCGGCAAGCACCGTCGCCGGGCCGACCGCCATATCCGCCTTCGCCGCTATCGGCAGCGCCTGCCCTGCCGCGATCCCGCTGCCGCCGTCAAGTGTGCCGAAAATTCCGAAGCCCGTATTGCGGCTTATGCTGCCCGCGCTCGCCGAAGGGTCAAAGCTGCCCAGCAGCTCGCCGGGCTTGCCGCGCTCGCCCGCGATAACGCCGCTCACCTCGGCGCGTGCCACGCTCCCGCCCCTCAGAGGAATGAGCACGCCGGTATCAACATCGTTCACGGCATGCCCGAGCGCGCCGAAAAGCCCCGTCTCCGGCTCATAGAACGTAAGCGTACCCAGCCCCGCCATGCCGTCGCGCAGCCAGACCCCTATCTCCGCAGCGCCGCTTTTATCCCTTTCCGGAGCGATGCTGAGCGTAACGTTTTCTCCCGCTCTTACAACGCCAAGCTCAAGCATCCCTCCGCTCCACGCGCCTATCTCGCGCCGGAAATCCTCCACGCTTTCGACCTCGGCGTCGCCAACGCGGGTTATTATGTCCCCCGCTCTCAGCCCGGCGTCAAGCGCCGGCTTTTTTGCGCCCGAAAGCGTCTGGACCTCGTTTATTCCCGCCACCATAACGCCCTGGCACTCGACCTTTATTCCGATAACGCTCCCTCCCGGCACAAGCATCCGGCTCTCCGCCGCCAGCGCCGAGCCCGGCAGCAGCAGCGCGCAGATGAACGCAAGCAGAGAAATTCTCAAAATTCCGCTTTTTATTTTCCGCATTCGCCCTTCTCCTTATATTTTTTTGCGGCGCATCCAACGCCAATATTAATATGTCTCAGGCCCGCTTCAAAAAACGTGAATTTAAATGTCAATCCGCTTATGTTCTTCCATATCGTTTTCGTGCTATTGCCCGCCGCGGCGCGTTTTTTCTCATCGCGGCACATGATTTTTTTACTTTTCGCGCAGTAACTGCCATCAGCATTCTACCATATATTGGTTTGAAATGTTTTTTCGAAACGGAGGTTGCGGTAATGCAGATTTTGAAATACGGCGCTTCGGGGCCGCAGACTGAGCTTTTGCAGCTCGCCCTTTTTCGCGCGGGCTTCCTCGACGAGGCGGGGATAGACGGCATTTTCGGCAGCGACACCCGCGCGGCGCTGCGGCGCTTTCAGTCCTCCTCGGGTCTTAACGCGGACGGTGTTGCGGGCCCGCGCAGCTGGCAGGCTCTCACGCCGTGGCTCGTCGGCTACGCCATGCGCACAGTCCGGCGCGGCGATACGCTGTCCTCACTTGCAGGTACGTTCGGCAGCAGCGTCGCCGCGATAGACGCGGCAAATCCCGGTCTTGACCCTTTAAATCTCGCCGTCGGCTCGCGGCTCGTCATCCCGCTCGGCTTCAACGTCGTCCCCGATAACATAAGCTTCACCTCAACGGTCCTCGAGCTCTGCGTGCGCGGTCTGCGTGCGCGCTATCCGTTCATAAACGCCGGAAGCATCGGAAACAGTGCTTTGGGGAAAACTCTGTACAGGCTCAGCATCGGCAGCGGCAGACGCGAGCTTTTTGTCAACGCCTCTCACCACGCAAACGAGTGGATAACCACGCCGCTTCTGATGAAATTTCTGGAAAATTACTCGGCGGCCTGCGCCTTTGGCCGCCGTATCGGCGGGTACGACGCGGCCGCGCTCTTCTCCTCCGCAGTGCTGCACCTCGTTCCGATGGTGAATCCGGACGGCGTTGACCTCGTGACGGGCGAACTCGCATCAGGCAGCAGCGCATACCGCCGTGCATTCTCCATCGCGCAGGGCTATCCGCAGATAAGCTTTCCCGACGGCTGGAAGGCAAACATAAACGGCGTTGATCTGAACCTGCAATATCCGGCCGACTGGGAGCGCGCCCGCGAGATAAAATTTGCGCAGGGCTTCACCTCGCCCGCGCCGCGCGATTTTGTCGGCAGTGCCCCGCTTTCGCAGCCCGAAAGCAGCGCCGTATATAATTTTACCCGCAAGCACGATTTTAAACTCACTCTTTCGTACCACACGCAGGGAAATGTTATATATTGGAAATATCTTGATTTTGAACCGGCTGATTCCCGGGCCATCGGCCGCCGTTTTTCGGAGCTGAGCGGTTATCCGCTTGAGCTTACGCCGCCGGTCTCCTCCTTCGCGGGCTATAAGGACTGGTTTATCGAGGCTTATGACCGCCCCGGCTACACCTTTGAGGTCGGCCTCGGGATAGCGCCGCTGCCGCTTTCGCAGCTCGGCGATATCTATGCGGCTAACGAGGGTGTCCTGGCAGAGGCAATACTTATCGCCGGAAGGCTGTAACATGGACGCGGGTGGATGCGGCAACCGTGGACGCGAGAAGCCAACGTCCTCCACCGTCATCCTCGCGAAGCTGGGATCCCACACGGATGGGCAACGCAGTATGTCATCGTTACCCAGGCAAAACCAACGAGGGGATTCCCGCGCGGAGCGCGAGAATGACAGCATATTTTCAGCACCGTTGTCGTTACCTTCCGCAACCAACCGGGGGATTCTTCGCCTGCTGGCGCAGGCTCTGAATGACAGTAAATAATAACAAACAGCAAAAACAGGCTGCGGCGAAATGATCGCCGCAGCCTGAAAAACCGCGCAGCAGTTTAATTTATCAGATAGCCTCGTCCGCAGTCTCCGGC
>CAKTED010000246.1 GCA_934546725.1 uncultured Oscillospiraceae bacterium
AGCCGGGCCATACCGGCGTTTACGAGCCTGTCCAGCGGGGAGAAAAGGTCGCGCAGCGAGTGCAGCCCGCCGCCGAATATGGAGGCGACGAGCAGTATGAGCAGCACGGCGGCAAGCGCGCAGCCGACGATCAGCCCTGAGCGTTTGAAAAATTTCTTCATATCAGATTATACCAAAGCCGAGTTCGGCAAGCATTTTGTCAAGCGTACACAGCGGCAGGCCGACGACGTTGAAAAAATCGCCGTCCAGCCGCTCGATAAAGACGGAGGCAATGCCCTGCGCGCCGTAGGCTCCGGCCTTGTCCATCGGCTCGCCGGTCGCAATATAGCGGCGGATCTCATCGTCGTCAAGTCTGCGGAAGAGAACGTCCGTGGCCTCGTGGCGGCTGAGCTCGCGCCCGCCGTAAAGCATGACGACGCCGGAATAAACGGTGTGCCTGCGGCCGGAAAGCGCCCTGAGCATGGAAAAAGCCTCCGCCTCGTCGGCGGGCTTTTCAAGAATGCGTCCGTCGAGCGAAACGACGGTGTCCGCCGCCAGAACGAGTGAGGCCGGGGCGGCCTGAGGCAGGACCTCCAGTGCCTTGGCGCGCGCTACGGCAACAGCGGCGTCGCCGGGGAAAATATCGGAGGGGAAATCCATCTCGGAGCGCGCGGGGATTATTTCAAAGTCCTTCACGCCGAGCATCGCAAGAAGCTCACGCCTGCGCGGAGATTGGGAAGCAAGAACAATGTGCGGAAGCATGGGAATAATTCAGTCCTTCCGGAAAATTTGTCAGATGTAAAGCCCCGTTGTCCTGGCGGAGGGCTCGAAGCGGTTCTGGCCAAGGAAGCGCTGCGTTATCAGAACGCATTCGTCGGGATTTTCGGTGGTAAAATCAAGCCGCGCGCACCAGAGACCGATGTTTTCGTAATGCCGCCGCTTACCGGCGAGGAAAAGCTTTTCGCTGCTGTAAACGGGGGAGCGGCAGCCGTACTGGCGCAGAACGGGGTATGCTGCGCGCCTGTCGCGCAGCCGCGCCGCGCGCTCGCAGGAGCATACGCCCGCAGCGGCCTTTATGATGCAGGCCTCGCTGTGCATTACCGCAACGCGGCCATAGAGCACGGCCTCGACCGGGATGAACTTTGCAAGAGCCCTTATGTCGGCAAGGCTCAGCTCCGGCGGAACGGCTGCGGAAGCAAGCTTCAGCTCCTTCAGAAGCCGCAGCGTGCGGGAATTATACGCGCCGAGCCCGATGTCCGCCCGCACGGTGAAGCCGCGCGCGGCAACGGGAACTATCTGCCCGAGGTCGGATATGAGCACGTCGTTTATGTGGATATCATGCAGCCTGTCCAGCTTTTTGAATATCCCGGCATTCTCACCATCGTGAATGAGCGGCGGAAGTACGGCGCAGATCGTGGTAACGCCGTTTTCCCAAAATGGCGTTATCGCCTTCGACTGCTCAAGAAGCCCCGTGAGCGGGACGTAAAGGATATTCGGCTTCAGCCCGGCAAGCTCGGGTGAGAGCTGGTCCATGCTCTGCACGGAGATGTTTATTTCCGGCGGCTGCTCCGGCTCGAGCGGACGAACGGAGTCCTGGAGCGTCTGGCAGACCGGCGGAGAGAACGCTGCGCGTTTTTCGCAGAGCGCCTGTGCGGCGCGGCTCGCGGCCTCGCCGAGAGCTTCGGCGGAAACGTAAAGTTCGGAGTCGACGGAGCAGGCGGCCTCGCGGCAGAAAAACGGCTCGATGCGGAGATTGTGAAGCTGCGTGCGCAGACCGGCGGACGTAAGCTCGCCGCGCCCTGCGGCGGGTTCGGGCGGAGGGAGGGTAATGACGGCAGAAGCCCCGCCGTCGTCCGCAATGGCGAGCCTGAACGGCTCGCCGCGCTTTGCGTACGCAAGCAGTCTTACAGGTACGAGAGCCGCCTCGCCCGAAAGATATTTCCCGCTCACGCCTGAGAGCAGCGCCTGCGGATGACGCGGACTGTCGTCCTGCCTGCCGAAATATTGCGCCGGGGCGGAGCGGTCGAAAAAGCCGCAGACCATGCCGTTCGGGGCAAAGGCCTTTTCAAGCAGCTCGAGCGAGCGGACTTCCGGCTTCCGCCCGGCAGCGGTGGCGGAATATACCTCCGCCGTGAGCGCGGAATATTCCGCGCGCCTTGCGCCGCCGAGCACGCGGAAGGCCTGGATACCGGCGGATATGAGCTCCGGCAGCTCGCGGACAAGGCATATGTCGCGGCTGCTGAGATAAAAGTCACCCCTGCCTGCGTCAAGCCCGAAGGCCCTGCGGCAAACGCCGGAGCAGCGGCCGAAGCAGGCTTCGCCCCGGCCGGAAAAGGCGCTCATGCGGCAGGAACCGGGGGCGGCCGTGCATACCGGGCCGTGGCAGGGAAGCTCAAGCTCGACCTTTACGGAGGAGCGGATGGAGCATATTTCCGAAAGAGTGAGGCGCGGCGAAAGGACGATCCTGTCCGCGCCGATATATGCGGCGGTGGCGGCCCCGGCGGCGTTATGGATCCCGGCACGGGGGCCGAGATGCAGCCGCGCGGAGGGGTAGAGCCTGCGCAGCGCCGAGAGCAGGCCGAAATCGCCGACCTCGACGGCGTGTACGCCAAGCCGAAGCGCGCGCCCGGCGGCCTCGACGGCGGCGGGAAGCTCGAGGTCCGTAAGCGCCCTGTCAAGCGAAAAATATATCCGCACTCCGCGAACGCGGCAGTAGCGCACGGCATCGGAGAAGGCTTCCTCGTCCGCAAAGCCGCCGAAGTCAATATAAACGGCGGCTGCGCCATTCTGAACGGCGGCAGTGACGGCCTCTGGCGAAAAGGCGGGAACAACGATCTCGGGCATGCGGCGGCTCCTTTCGGCTAAAATAAAAAATGATTGAATTGGTTTGTTGTGGGCGGGCCTGAAAAGCTTTTCAGGCGAGGTGATTATGCAGGCAGCCTCGCAGAGTTCCGTCATCCGCAGATGACGGAATAAAGTTAAATCCCGTTTTTTCTGGGGGCGTGTACCTCGGAAAAAACTCTTCTCAGCCCGCAAGTGTGCGAGCGGAGCGAG
>CAKTED010000247.1 GCA_934546725.1 uncultured Oscillospiraceae bacterium
TTGCCCGAGCAGAGCGACGCCTTTTCCTCAAGCGTCATCTGAGCGACAAGCTCTCTGGCGCGGATCTTATTGTTCATATAAAAGCTCCTTTCAGCTGAAATAAGCAGATTTTATATATGGTATATTTTTTATAATCTTATTGTAACACACAAATATCCAAACTGCCAAGACATTTTTTGCCCGTTTTTGTGCATAACATAATATTTTTTTGAATCCGCCCGCGCGGACGGAAAAAGGCTTGACAGCGGCGGCAAAATTTGCTATAAAGAATAACATAATTCACAGGAAAACGCTGTGACGGAGAAAAAGGTTCGCGATGGCTTCTTCAGAGACCTGCCGGTCGGTGCAAGGCAGGGGAGAGCGCGGTGCCGATAACTCGCTCCCGAGCGGCCGCCCGAAAGGCTTTTCATATTAAGCCCGGTAGGCGCGGACGGGGTACGGCCCCCCGTTAGCAAAGGTCCCGGCGTGCATGCGCCGCAGAGTGGGCATTCGCCAATAAGAGTGGTACCGCGGAAAGAAAATTTTCGTCTCTTGCAGCAAGCGCTGCATGGGGCGTTTTTTTGTGCCCTTTTGCGCGGGGCGGTACCGTGGACGCGGCGATACCGTGGACGCGGAGGCCGAAGGTCTCCGTCATTCAGAGGCCGCAGGCTACACCCCCGTCTCGGACGCGAACCCGGCGAAGCGGATCGCGGCCGAAAAGGAGGAGCAAGGGAGCGAGCGAAGCTTTCGACGCAAGGAGGAAGCGGAGTCGAGCTGACTTTGCAACGACGCAATCCCCCTACGGAGGGGCACACGCCATAAACAAACAAAGAAACAGTAGACATACAGGAGGTAAATGATCATGAAACTTGCATTTTCAACACTCGGCTGCCCGGATTTTGACTGGAGCGACATATATTCCATAGCCAGGGACTTCGGCTTTTCCGGCATTGAGATGCGCGGACTTGGCGACGAGATATTTTCCGTCAGGGCGCGCCCCTTCCGCCCGGAAAACATTGCCGCCACGGTGGAGCATCTTCACAAGCGCAACCTTGAGATCTGCTGCCTCTCCTCCGGATGCAGCCTGAAGTATGCGGAAAAGCGCGAGGCGAATATTGCCGAGCTCAGGGACTACATTGAGCTGGCAAAGAAGCTTAAAACGCCCTATATCCGCGTGCTTGGCGACGAAAAGGCCGCGCCGGACGGCGAGGTGGACGATGCCGTGGTGCTCTCTCAGCTCAAAGAGCTTGCGCCGATAGCCGAGGAGGCCGGCGTGTGCCTGCTCGTTGAGACGAACGGCGTATACGCGAACACCGAGCGCCTGAAGAACCTGCTTGAGGACGTCGGCAGCGATAACGTGGCCGCGCTGTGGGATATTCATCACCCCTACCGCTTCATGAACGAGAAGCCCGGAAAGACCGTTGAAAACCTCGGCGCGTATATCAAGTATACCCACGTCAAGGACAGCGTGATGCAGGACGGAAAGGTCGTTTACCGCATGATGGGCGAGGGCGACCTGCCCTTTGAGGAGATATTCCGCGCGCTGCGGAGCATAAATTACGAGGGCTACGTTTCCCTCGAGTGGCTGAAGAGATATGCGCCCGATCTCTCGAGCGCCGGTATAGTCTTCCCCCACTTTGCAAACTTCATGAGCGAGTTCCTCGGCGAGCAGCTTGTTTCGGACCGCCTGCAGGACAATAATCGAAAGACCGGCAAGTACGTCTGGCCGAAGGAGCACCTCATCGACCTCACCTTCCCGCAGGTGCTCGACAAGATGTGTGAGCTTTTCCCGGACCAGTGGTGCTTCCGCTATACCACCTGCGATTACAGCCGCACCTATACCCAGTTCCGCGACGATGTGGATGCCTTTGCAAAGTCGCTCATCGCGCTGGGCGTAAAGGCCGGCGACCACGTCGCCATCTGGGCGACGAACGTTCCGGCGTGGTACATCACCTTCTGGGCGACGGTGAAGATCGGCGCGGTGCTCGTTACCGTGAACACGGCCTACAAGGTCCATGAGGCCGAGTACCTTCTGCGCCAGAGCGATACCCACACGCTCGTAATGATAGACGGCTATAAGGAGAGCGACTACGTCGCCATAATGAAGGAGCTTTGCCCCGAGCTGGCCACCGCCGAAAAGGGCAAGCCCCTGCACATGAAGAAGCTCCCCTTCCTGCGGAACATCATCACCGTAGAAAGCTCGCAGCCCGGCTGCCTGACCTGGGACGAGGCGCTTGCCGCGGGCTATGACGTGCCCCTTGAGGAGGTCTACCGCCGCGCCGCCGCCGTAAGCAAGCACGACGTATGCAACATGCAGTATACCTCCGGAACGACAGGCTTCCCCAAGGGCGTTATGCTCACGCATTACAACGTTGTCAATAACGGCAAGGCCATCGGCGACTGCATGGATCTCTCCACCGCCGACAGAATGATGATCCAGGTGCCCATGTTCCACTGCTTCGGCATGGTGCTCGCCATGACCGCCAGCATGACCCACGGCGTTACGATGAGCCCCATCCCGGCCTTCTCGCCGTCGAAGGGCCTGGCCTGCATCAATAAGGAGAAGATCACGGCCTTCCACGGCGTGCCCACGATGTTCATTGCCATGCTCTCGCATCCCGATTTTGACAAAACCGATTTCTCCAGCATGCGCACCGGCATCATGGCAGGCTCCCCCTGCCCGATAAAGGTTATGGAGGAGGTCATTGAGAAGATGCATATGAGCGAGATATGCATCACCTACGGCCAGACGGAGGCCTCGCCCGCGACCACGATGAGCAGGATAAGCGACAGCATCGAAACGCGCGTTAACACCGTCGGCAGCCCCATTTTCGGAGTTGAATGCAAAATAGTCGATCCCGAGACGGGCGAGGAGCTGCCCGATAACTGCGACGGCGAGTTCGTTGCGCGCGGATATAATATAATGAAGGGCTACTACAAGATGCCCGAGGCCACCGCCGCCGCCATCGATAAGGACGGCTGGCTGCACTCCGGCGACATGCTCCGCCGCCTGCCGGACGGAAACTTCAAGGTCACCGGCCGCATTAAGG
>CAKTED010000248.1 GCA_934546725.1 uncultured Oscillospiraceae bacterium
CTTAAGGATGCCGTTGCGGAGTAAGCCTCTGTCGGCTTTTCCCGTGATTTCGCGGAAGGCTTTTTATGAGCGCTGCGAAAGGCCCTGAAAGAACCGGTGCCGCCCTTTTATCGGGGCGGCACTTTGCATATTGCCGCTGTGCGGCTGAAAAAGTGAAGGGGAGATATGTTAATGCGGCTTGATAAGTATCTTAAGGTCTCGCGGCTTATAAAGCGGAGAACGGTTGCGAACGAGGCGTGCGATAATGAGCGCGTCAGCGTGAACGGTAAGCCCGTGAGAGCTTCCTATGAGGTGAAAAAGGGCGATATCATTGAAATACGCTTTGGTCAGAAAACGGTGAAGGTCGAAGTGATTGAAATAAACGAGCATGCCGCGAAGGATGATGCTCCCGCAATGTACAGGGAAGTAGTATGAAATTCAGATGGGATAAAAAGTACCTTTACTGGGGTGTAACGGCGTTTTGCGTCATTGCGTGCAGCGTGCTCTTTTTCTCGGCCATCAATCACTGGCAGAGGTTCAAAACGATCCTTGCGGACCTTGAGTACATACTCAGCCCGGTAATAATCGGATTTGTCATAGCCTATATTCTCAGACCGGGGCTTAATTTCCTTGAGCGAAATGTCTTTCTGCCGCTGGGGAAAAGGCTTTTCAAAAGCAATGCAAAGAAGGCTGCGGCGTTTTCGCGCGGAGTAGCGCTTTTCGTTATGATACTGGCCATGATCGCGGCGATATTCGGCGTTTTCATGCTCGTGCTCCCGCAGCTTTACCAGAGCATCGAGAAGCTTGTGACAAATATGGACAGCTACATCGCGGTCGTAAAGGGCTGGACGGATACGCACCTGGCGGAGCGCCCGGAATTTGAAACCGCAATGCAGAACTATCTGAGCCGCGGCCTTCAGTATTTTGCGGACTGGCTCCAGACGGGCGTTATGAACAGGATCGATACGATCATCGCAAGCGTAACGAGCGGCCTGAAAAGCTTCATAATGGCGCTTATTCACTTCGTTGTGGGCGTGATAGTGTCCATATACGTCCTTTACAGCAAGGAGAAGTTCGGCGCGCAGACAAAAAAGGTCATATACAGCCTTTTCAAGCCGCGCACGGCAAACGGTGTGCTTGAAGCGGCCAGAAAAACGGACGAGATGTTTTCCGGCTTTTTTATAGGAAAGCTTGTGGATTCGGCCATAATCGGCATAATCTGCGCGATATTCACCGGCATTGCGGGGATCCCGTACTTTCTGCTGGTGAGCGTTATAATCGGCATAACGAATATAATCCCGTTTTTCGGCCCGTATATCGGAACCGTACCCTGCGCCTTCTTTATCCTGCTCGAAAGCCCGGTGCAGTGCCTCATTTTCGCCATATTCATCATAATCCTGCAAACCTTTGACGGGAACATCCTCGGCCCCAAAATTCTGGGCAACAAAACGAACCTTACGAGCTTCTGGGTGGTTACGTCCATCCTTGTCGGCGGCGGGCTGTTCGGCTTTATCGGAATGGTATGTGGCGTTCCAGTCTGCGCGGTCCTATACTATTTCTGCCAGAGACGCGTCAGAAGCAAGCTGGAGGAGAAGAATATGCCGCTGGATATGGAAACGTATGAGCGCCTTATAAGCGTGGATGAGGAAACGAACGAGCTCAGGCTGAATGAAAAAAGAGCAAATCAGCAGGAGCGGCGAAAGACTAAAATCAAATAAAGATGCCAAAATGGGCGCGCATTGCGGAATTCAGTCTGCCGTGCGCGCCCATTTCATGTTATAAAGCTTCACAGAGAGGGCAGTATCAGGAGCCGGTTTTGATACTGCCCTTAATAATTGCCCTGCGCATTAATCGTCCTCAAGGAGCTTCGCCGCCGGAATGTTAAGGCAATCCGCGATCTTGAACAGCGTTTCGAGGGAAATGCCCCGCACCGTTCCAGTGCCCTCGACCTGAGCAAGAAAGTTGACGCTTTTTCCGATCTTCTCGGCAAATGTCTCCTGCGTATATCCGGCTTTTTTGCGATAATACGCGATTTTAAGCCCAAGCGTTGTGTATTTTTCAGGGTATTCGGTATTCATAGCTTCACCTCGCGACTATGCTACCAATGTTTCATGTAAAATATAATTTCCTACAAAGAAATAATTATTTACTTTAAATAAATGTTGTGATATGATAATACGCGATGGGAGACGGCACGGCGACTATTCCGCCCTGCCATCCTGCCATACATTCTGTGAGTGAGGGAGGCGAAACAAAATGAAGAAGCTTAATGCGAACGAAATGCGCGCTGTTGACGGCGGTTTTTGGGTTGCTTTGACTGCTGCTACAATAGCGGCTGAGGTGTGGGTCTGCAGTTCTGTCTGCTGGTTTTATTCCAAGACAAGCAATAAGAGAAGATAATGTCATATGGTCATTGCCTGCGGGATCATTCTGTATATGCAGAACGCGCGCCTTTTCCTCGTTTCGCTGCTGATGATCCTGTTCTACGCGATCGTAGTGTTCACCTTTCGCAAGCCGCTCGAGCGCGGCAACCGCCGCGTGATGGAGCGCGACGCCAGGCTGCAATCATATTTCAAGGAGAGCATCGACGGCGTGGAAACGGTAAAGGCGGCGCATGCCGAGGAGCAGGTGAGGGCAAAAACGTCCGGAAGGTTTTACTGCTTTATAGACGCCGGTCTGAAAAACAGCGTCCTCTCCGCCTCGCAGGATACCATAGTCGGAGCCATAGAGCTTATCGGTACCGTTATCATCCTCTGGCTGGGCTTTTCCATGGCGCTGGCGGGGCAGGTGACCTTCGGCTCCGTCATCACCTTTTACGCGCTGCTGGCATATTTCACGGAGCCGATAAAGAGCCTTATAGAATTGCAGCCGACGCTGCAGACCGCATTCGTAGCGGCCGACCGCCTGAACGATATTCTTGAGCTGAAGAGCGAGAATATGGAAGCGGGCGAAGCGCCGCCGGATAAGGTCGATTCGTGGGAATTCAGAAATGTAAGCTTCCGCTACGGAAACAGAGAGCTGACTCTGCACGATGTAAGCC
>CAKTED010000249.1 GCA_934546725.1 uncultured Oscillospiraceae bacterium
CCTCTGACGAGCTCCGCGATATCGGGATTCTTTTTCTGCGGCATGATCGATGAGCCGGTTGCAAAGGCATCGTCAAGCTCAACAAATTTGAATTCCCAGGAGCACCAGAGCACTATCTCTTCGGAAAATCTTGAAAGGTGCATCATCATGATGGAAAGGTCGGACATGAGCTCGAGAGCAAAATCACGATCCGAGACACCGTCGATGCTGTTTTCGGTTATTCCGGCGAAGCCAAGCTCTGCGGCAACGCGGCGGCGGTCTATGGGATAGGTGGTGGAGGTGAGAGCGCCGCTGCCGAGAGGGCACTCATCCATACGCTCAAGGCAGTCCTCAAGGCGGGTCACATCACGTCTGAGCATGCTTGCATAGGCCATCATATAATGGGCGAACGTGGTGGGCTGAGCGCGCTGAAGGTGAGTATAGGCGGGCATTATGACATCCACGCCGCTTTCGGCCTTTTTTACGATCACGGAAAGAAGCGCGAGAGCTGCCGCACGAATATTTCTGATCTCCTTTTTCAGATACAGCCTTATATCAACGGCAACCTGATCGTTTCTGCTTCGGGCGGTGTGCAGCCGCTTACCGGTATCGCCGATGCGCTGCGTAAGGATGGCTTCGATATTCATATGGATATCTTCGTTTTCCTCGGTAAATTCCACCCTGCCTGCCTTTATATCGGCAAGAATATCGCGCAGGCAGCTGATGATCTTTTCTGCTTCCGCAGGTTCAATTATGCCCTGGGCGCCGAGCATCCCGGCGTGGGCTATGCTTCCGGTTATATCCTCCTCATACATGCGCGAATCGAAGGAAATGGAAGCGTTCAGCGCGTCCGTAAGCGCGTCTGTCGTTTTGTCAAACCGTCCTGACCAGGCCTTCATCTGAATTCTCCGTTCCTGAATATAAACTAAAATTTGTCATCCTCCGCTCAGAGAACGAAGGATGACAGGTCGATATTTTTAATGGATCACTTGTTGAGCCAGCCCTGATTGCGAAGGGCGCTTACCTTGATGGGCAGACCGTAGAGGTTTATGAAGCCCTCGGCATCCTTCTGGTTATAGTCGCTTTCGCCGAAGGTGGCGATATTTTCGCTGTAAAGCGAATTTTCGGACCATACGCCGGCCTTGATGATATTGCCCTTATAGAGCTTGAGACGAACCTTTCCGCTTACCATCTCCTGGGTCTTGTCGACAAATGCGGAGAGAGACTCGCGCAGAGTGGTGAACCACTGGCCGTTATACACAAGGTCCGCAAAGGTTATGGCCAGCTTGGACTTCATGTGCATGGTGTCCTTATCGAGCGTTATGGTCTCAAGGTAATCATGCGCGGCATAAAGAATGGTGCCGCCCGGAGTTTCATAAACGCCGCGGCACTTCATGCCGACAAGGCGGTTTTCGACGATATCAAGAAGGCCTACGCCGTTTTTGCCGCCAAGCTCGTTGAGCTTGCGGATGATATCCGAGCCCTTCATTTTTACTCCGTCCACGGAAACGGGGACGCCCTTTTCAAACTCTATCTCCACATAGGTGGGCTCATCGGGAGCCTGCTCGGGAGAAACGCCCATCTCGAGGAAGCCGGGGTGATTGTAAAGGGGCTCGTTGCCGGGATCCTCAAGGTCAAGACCCTCGTGGCTGAGGTGCCAGATGTTCTTATCCTTGGAATAATTGGTCTCACGGTTTATCTTGAGGGGGATATTGTGAGCCTCGGCGTATTCGATCTCTTCCTCGCGGCTCTTTATGTCCCACTCGCGCCAGGGGGCAATGATAGTCATATCAGGAGCGAAGGCCTTTATGGTGAGCTCGAAGCGAACCTGATCGTTGCCCTTGCCGGTGCAGCCGTGAGCGATCGCGTCCGCGCCCTCTTTTTTTGCTATTTCAACTATGCGCTTTGCAATGACGGGACGGGCGAAGGAGGTGCCGAGAAGATATTCCTCGTACTTTGCGCCGGCCTTCATGGTGGGGATGATGTAATCGTCGACAAATTCGTCGGTAAGATCTTCAATATAGAGCTTTGAAGCACCGGTCTTGAGAGCCTTTTCCTCAAGTCCTTCAAGCTCGTCGCCCTGGCCGACGTTTGCGGATACCGCAATGACCTCGCAGCCGTAGTGCTCCTTGAGCCACGGGATGATGATGGAGGTATCCAGACCGCCGGAATATGCAAGAACGCATTTATTAATCTTTTTCATAGTAATGATCCAGTCCTTTGTGTAATTATTCATCAGGTATGATAAATGTGGCATTATATTAGCACATAATGAATGATTATGCAATAGCGAATTTGCCATAAATGTGGACAAGTTTACGGAGAATATAGGTTTCATTAGACAAAAGACAAAGAAAAGGGCTTCGGGATAAAGCAAAAACGATGAATAATAATCAGCCTGAGAACGAAAATATTCATCGTTTTTGCATAATTCATCGCCTTCCGGCTCCTCCTCCGCTGCTTCTGCCTCCTCCGCCTGAACGGAAGCCGCCGCTGCTGCGTCCCCCGCCACCGGAGCGGAAGCCGCTTGATGGACGAGAGGAACCGAAGCCGCCGCTGCTGCGCGGAGGACGTGAGCCGAAGCCGGGACCGGGGCCATAGTGCGGGGGACGCGGTCCCGGTCCGAAGCCGTGCCCCATCGGCGGTCTGCCGTAGTATCTTCTGCGCCTGCGGCCACCAAACAGAGAGCAGAGAATGATTATCAGTACAACAACTATAATGAGAAGCGTCATTTTGAATATTCTCCCAAATGTGCCGAAGATCGAAACATGTCCGCCGCTATCGTAGCCGTAGCTTCCGCCGCTGTCATAATCGCTTCCGTCGGCATAATTGCCGGAGCTGCTCAGGTCAACATTATAATAGTCCTCATACCAGCTTATCAGGTGGGGGAAAAGAGAGCTTACAGCCCCGTCAAAATCGCCGTTATCAAACTTTTTCCAGAAGTATCTGTCCAAAAGGTCGCTGGCATCTTCGTTCGTAAAGTCGTTCTGAATACCGGCGCCCTGAGAAAGCCAGCCCTTGCCCTCCTCGGTAACGAGG